>NZ_JPES01000040.1:0-41443 GCF_000730175.1 Haloferax sp. ATB1
CCATCGCGCACGCCCTCGAAAAGTACGACCTGCCCAGCGAGGACCTCCTCGTCACGCTCGTCTCGTTTCCCATCAGCCTCCCCGGCATCGTCGCCGCGTTCATGATTCTGGTGCTGTTCGGGAACAACGGCGTCGTCACGGCGCTCGCGGCCGCCCTCACCGGGAGTCGGCCCACCGACCTCGCCTTTGCGGTCAGCGTCCCGGGGCTGTTCGTCGCCTTCGTGTACTCGATGGTGCCGCGCGCGACGCTCATCCTCCGCGGGACGTACGCCGAGGTCGACTCGGCCGCCGAGGAGGCCGCCCAGGCGCTCGGCGCGACGCCGTTCGAGACGTTCCGGTACGTCACCCTCCCGCAGATTCGACCGGGCATCACCGGGGCGCTGATTCTCACGTTCCGGACGGGACTGGCGATTTTCGGGACGCTCGTCGTCATCCAGACGCTCGTCGTCTGGACGCTCCAGCTCTCGCGGGAACTCGGCGTCGGCTACGACGTGCAGGTCGCCGGCGCGATGGCGACCGTCTACTTCGCGTTCACGTTCCTGTTCACCGTCCTCGGGCTTCGGTACACCAGCGCGGAGGTCGGGATATGACGCCGTCCCTCTCGCGCCGGTTCGGACGGTCGGCCGTGACGCTGGCCCTGTTTTCGACGGTCGCGTTCCTCATCGCGCCCATCGTGCTCACGATCGTCGCCTCGTTCGCCGCGAGTTGGACCGGCGTCGTCCCCTCCGGGTTCGTCACCTTCGAGAACTGGCGGGCGGTGCTGGGGCTCGCGGATACGATTGGCTCACAGCGCAGTATGGGATGGGACCCCCTGTTCAGCCTCCCGCTCGGCGGCGAGACGCTTTCGGTGTTGGTCCCGGCGGAGCTGGCGTTCAGCATCGGATTGGCGCTCGGCGGCGTTCTCATCAACCTCGTCGTCGGCGTGCCCATCGCGTACGCGGTCTCTCGCTACGAGTTCCCGGGGAAAGAGTGGGTCAACGCCGTCTCGGTGCTCCCGCTCGTTCCGGGCGTCATCTTGGGCGTCGCGTTCCTCCGGGCCTACCCGGACCTCTCGGCGACGAGCTTCGGGCTCATCGTCGGTTACTCGCTTTTGAAAGCGCCGTTCATGGTGATGGCCGCGCAAAGCGAGTTCGAGTCGATGCCGCTGCGACAACTGGAGGAATCGGCCCGCTCGCTGGGGGCGTCGTGGCCGCGGACGTTCCTGACGGTCATCGTACCGAACGCCCGCTCGGGCATCGTCTCGGGAGCCATCATCTGTTGGGCGCTCGCGGCCGCGGAGTTCAACTTCTCGTACATCGTCTGGGCGAAAGGCACCCAGCCGCTGGCGCTGTTCTTGCAGCGACACATCTCGAACAGTTCGTTCACCAAGGCGGCGGCCGCCGTGTCGATGTTCTTTTTCATCATCGTCGCGGTCACCCTCCTCCTACAGCGGGTCGGTCGCCGCGGATTCGACACCAGAGGTAGCTAATGGCAGACGTGACACTAGACGCGGTCCGAAAGGACTACCACGACACGACGGCGCTGAACGGCGTTTCACTGACTGTCTCGGACGGCGAGATTCTGGGCGTGCTCGGCCCCTCGGGGTGCGGGAAGACGACGACGCTTCGAACCGTCGCCGGCTTCGAGACGCCGACCGACGGCGCGGTCAGGTTCGACGGCGAGGACGTGACGAACGTCCCCCCGGAGAACCGAAACGTCGGATTGGTCTTCCAGGAGTACGCCCTGTTCGACAACATGACGGTCGCCGAGAACGTCGCGTTCGGGCTGAAGATGCGGGGCGTCGGGAAGCGCGAGCGACGGAACCGAGCCGAGGAACTGCTCGAAATGCTCGACATCGGCGAGATGGGCGACCGCGACCCGACGACGCTCTCCGGCGGCCAACAACAGCGCGTCGGGCTGGCTCGCGCGCTCGCCATCGAGCCGAACGTCCTCCTCTTGGACGAGCCGATGACGGGGCTCGACGCCCAACTGAAGGCGCGCCTGCGGACCGAAATCGGCGTGCTCCTCGCCGAGTTGGACGTCACCGGCCTCTACGTCACCCACGACCAGGAGGAGGCGATGGTGATGTGCGACCGCGTCGCGGTGCTGAACGAGGGTCGCGTCGAACAGGTCGGCACGCCCCGAGAGATCTACGAATCGCCGGCGAACGAGTTCGTCTCGGAGTTCGTCGCGCTCGACGCCCCCGACCTCCCGTTCGTCAGCTGGTGATTCGACCGTGGCGACGCGATATCGACGGCGTCCGAGGAGAGGTGCGGCAGTCGGTACACGCGGTCATCGCGTTCGAGCCGAAGCGTCTCGGTTCCGAACAGTCGGTCGGTGGCGCTCCGGACGCGCTCTAGTTCGGACCGCGGCTCGGAAGCGAGTCGCCACTGCGGCCCGAACAGCCGGTCGTAGCCGACGAGTCGCCCGTTCCCTCCGTCCTCGTCGTCGGCGCGGTACTCCATCGCCAGATACCGGAACGACCAGTCGAAGACGCCCAGTGCGGCGAATCCCACCGCAATCACCACGGCTCCCCCGAACCAGTTCGACCGCGACCCCGTCCGGTCATCGCGGTGCTGAACAGGCCGACCAGCGTCGATCCGGCCACCAGCAGGACCGAAAGCGGGGAGCGAAGCCCGCGGACGACTCCGCCAACGACGACCGCCGACGGTCTCGGTCGGACGATGTCTGAGCCGTCCCGCGTGCTCTCGATTCGCTCCCACTCGGGGATGTCGGGAGCGAGTCCGAGTTCGACCGACGTGCGCTCGTCGTACGCTTCCAGTCGGTCGCGGTAGACGTCGACGATATCGGCGAGCAGTTTCACCGCGAGGACGAACGCCAGCTACGAACGGGAGGTCGGGGGCGCACCCGCAATGACGAATCCCCCGCCGATGAGGAGCGCCGAGCCGGTTCCCGCCATCGACACGAGCGCCGACTGAAGCGGTTGCTGCGGCGGGACCGACGTGTAAGTCCCGCCGATCAAGTACCGTCCCACGTCGACGGCTCGACCGAAGACCACCGCGACGACACCCAACCCGACCGAAAGCGTTTCTCCATCGGTCATCGTCGCGCCCGTGGTCTCCCCGACGCCGCCGACCCCGATTGCACCGAAGAGGGCCCACCCCACGCTTCCGACGGCGAGGGTCATCAAGATGGCCGGAAGATTCGCGACCTGAATCGACAGCGGCAGGACGGGGAGATTGATGCGCCCGCGCTTTTCCGACAGAGCACCGAACACGAGCCACGAAAAGCCGTTCGCGTCGTAGGTCGGCTTGCCCTCCGCGAACAGCGCCTCCACCGCGGCACCGACGAGGCACGCGCCGAGTTCGACCCAGTAGACCGCCAACAGCGCCACGAGCGACCAGTCGAGCGCGAGCACGCCGACGAGGGGCACGGCGTTGACCGCCATCAACACCGCCACTTTCGCTCGCCGTCTCTCGCTGGGAGTGAGCATTGTTACTGCAGAGACATTTCGCTCGGAACAGTTAGGTGGTCTGACTCACGTCGGGCGGTCGGAACCGCGCCTCCGCGACCGGAAAACAAGATTGATACTGTCAACCAATCATCTAGAATGCGTGCGTCCCTCCGTTCGATACCTCGCCTCGCTCGTCGTCGGTCTCGCTGTCGCCGGTGCGGCCGTCTCGGCCGCCGACGCGCCGGGGTTGCTTCCCGTGGCAATCGCTCCGCTGTACGCGGCGACGACCGCGCTCGTCCTCCGCCACCGCGACGGTTGGAAGCGACTCTTCCGGTTCGGAGACCAACGCTGGAGCGACCGAAAGCGGGGTGCGCTCGGGGGCGGCATCGGCGCGCTCAGTTTCTCGCTGCTGCTCTCCCTCTCGGTCCCGGCTGGCATCACCGGAATCGGGCTGATGCTCTTCGGACAGGCGCTGACGGTCGCCGACTACGAATCGCTCCCCGAGTAGTCGCGCGCCGCCGAGGCCGGTCGAAAGCGTTTTGTCAGATGCGCATACGGACGAACGAAGCGACGCGTACGATGACCCCCTCACGGTGGTCGGCGTCGTCCCCAAGGGTTCCGGAAGCTCGCGCACCCGTGAGGCGGGCTTCGGACCTGTCGCTTCAGGGTTGACGACGAGTGAGCGATGAATGAGCGACGAGTGAGGAGAGAGTGCGAGGTGAACGTGAGTGGAGAGTAGCGCCCGGCGGGACCGCCGCGACGGCCCGCGAACGGACTACCCTCGCGAATGTAACGAGTAGGCGATGAGGAGGACGCCGCAGAACTGGAACAGCCGCGTGACGAGCGTGAGCGGCTGCTGGTACTGGAGGCCGATGTAGCCCTGACGCAGGAGCACCGAGCCGACGAAGGCGACGCCGAACGCAAGGGCGGTGAGGAGGAACAGACCCGCGGAGAGCGCCCGCATCGTCCGGCTGTCGTGACGGCGGTAGCCGCGATAGGCCTGATAGCCGACGTAGCCCCCGACGAGCGTCGACCCGAGGGCGAGCGCGACGATGAGCCAGTCGAGGACGGCCGACAGGGTCGCCATCTCAGAGGTCCTCCCACATCCGTTTGAAGCGGTCGGCGGTGTCGGGTTCCCCCTCGCCGGGGAACGACTCGTCGCCGGTGCGCGTCAGCGACGCCTCGAACGAGCCGTCGTCTAATTCGACGGAGAACTCGGAGAGCGTGGCGGTGTAGACGCTGTAGTGGTTGTTACTGGTTCGAATCTCGGTCTGCTCGTCGAGGAGTCCGTACGCTTGTAATCGTTCCACCCGACGGTAGACCGTCGGTTTGGACATTTCACACTCGTCGGCAAGCTCTTGTGCGGACATTGGTTTGGTACTCGTCGCTGCGAGGATGTCCCGGGCGTACTCGTCGCTGAGGAGGTCGAGAACATCACCCAGCGCCGGTTCCTCACTCACGGTGGTCGAATGACTGCTCGTCGGACTAATAGGCCCACGGGTTTCCACCCCTGTTGGTCGCGGCGACCGGCTCGGGACGGATGTACGATGGGGCTGTCGGGATAGCACGGTGGGGCTGCGGATTGGTTCGACGGTGCTGCGGGGCAGCACGGCGATGCTGTGGAGGGGCTGTCGCGTCAGCGATGACCGCGATGGGTGCCGGAGTGCTGTCAGAGGGCACAGTACGGTACTGCTCGGGAGGGCAGTACGGTATCGGTTCGGCGGGGCCCATCGCAGTTCAACCGATGTGCCGGTAGATGATATAAAAAGGGGGCCAGTTTCTGACCCAGAAATTCGCGCGGTTTCAGGCGGGACAGCCGACCGAGTGACCGACTCCGACGAGACGGTCGGTCTCGACGCCAGTCCCGCGGACGGTGTAGCCGTAGCCGTCGCAGTTCCACGATACCGAGGTGGTCGGTCCGTAGTCGATAGTCGCCGGTTGGCCACCCACCGTCGCGTCACGCTCGTCGGCGTCGATATCGAGGGTGTAGTTGAACTTCGCGACCGTGAGTTCGCGGCTGCCGGCGGCGTAGCGGAGTCCGACCCCGTCGATGCGGCCGGTGGTCCGCGTGGCGTAGACCAGTTCGTACGCGGGCGGGACCGTCGGCTCCGGAACAGAAATCGAACTCCGCGCTTCCAAGTCGGCTCTGTTCCGGAACCACTCCGTGTTCGGTGTCCGCTTGCGCTCTACGGTCGTGTTAGCGTCGATGTCAGGTCGGAACGCGTCGGCCGACAGCGACGCGTCGAACGTCACGTTCGTATACGTCGTCGTCACCGACCGCCGAGTCCCGTCGGCCGTCCACGCGGTCTGTTTGCGAAGCGGGTAGAACCGCTCGGTGTCGAGCCACAACCGCTGGTGGTAGCCCGCCTCGCTCCGATTCGTCTCGGGCGCGATGTCGAGGACGTACGCCTCGCGCCCGCCGACGGTCTCGGTCTCGACGAACTCGACGGCGTAGCTGCGGTTCGCGTCGGCTCGCGGGGCGGCACCGGCGTGCCGCGGCACGACGGGGAGCGGTGACACGCCGATGGACTGCGGACGACCGGCGTCGTCGGTCAGCCCCGCGGCCGCGACGAGCAGTTGGAGCCGTTCGGCCGTCCGCGACTCGGCCGGCGGCCCCGTCAGTTCGATGACGGTGACCTCAGCACCGTCTGTGTCGTGAAGCCAGAGCGTCGACCCGTTCGAGACCTGCTGGTCGTACTGTCGATTCGCGGCGCTCCGGAAGTCCACGCGCTTCCGCTCGGTCTCCGGGACGAGCGTCACGTCGGCGACGGTCCGGGACGTCGTCGTGCCGTTGGCTCGAACTTCGACCGTCTGCGTTCCGGTGAGCGTGTCGATGCCGCGGTAGCGCTCGGTCACGTTCGCGTCGACCGAGGGGTTCGCGTCACCTATCGCGCCCCCCGTCGTCCAGAGGACCGCGGAGAGCGCGACGGCGAGAAGCACGAACGCGGCGAGCGTGCGTCGGTTGAGGTGGAGTGGAGGGCGGGTCATGCTGGTTGCACCCTGACAGGGAGTTCGACTGCGTGTCTGGGAGCCGACGGCTAAATACTTCTGGACGACGGGGACGGTCGAACCGACACCGACCGACAGCGATAGCTCCGTCGCGGGGGTCAGTTCGGCCATCCCATCCACTCGCTTTCGCGGGATATCCGGCGTTCGGTCCGAGACGACGTTGTGACGCAGTTTCCCGGCGACAAGCACGCGACGTCCGTGAACGAACAGGCATCCGAGTGGTTCACCCGCCGAGTCTCGGGTAGATTAATGCACGCCTAGGAGGTATACAAACAGTAATGTCAGACGAGCCGGTTGGATTGTTCGAACACGTCGAAGCCGACCTCATTCTCCGAGAGTTCTTTCAGGAGGTGACCGAATACGCGATATTTCTCCTCGACGCGGACGGGTTCGTGGCGACGTGGAACGAGGGTGCGAAGCGGATCAAAGGCTACGAGCGCGACGAGATTATCGGTCGCCACCTCTCCGTGTTTTACCCCGACGAGGGCGACGGCACGTCCCCCGAGACGGTGCTCTCAATCGCCGAATCCGAGGGGAGTTACGAGGAGAAGGGGTGGCGCGTCCGGAAAGACGGGTCGCGCATCCTCGCGCACGTGACCGTCCGCGCGCTGAACGACGACGCCGGGGAACTCAAGGGCTTCACGAAGATCGTCCGGGACGTCACAGAGACCTACGAGTACCGACAAGAGTTGGAGCGAAGCCGAGACCGACTCGAACGCACCGAGCAACTGGCCGATATCGGCGGGTGGGAAGTCGACTACGAGACCGACGACCTACAGCTGACCGATGGAACCAAACGCCTGGTGGATATCCCGCCCGACGCGGAACTGACGCTCGACGAACTCAGAGACCACTTTCACGAAGACGACCACGAGATTATCGACGGGGCTATCGAGGGCGCGCGAACCGACGGCGAGCCGTTCGACATCGAGATGCGAGTGATAACGGCGACGGGGCGAACGCGGTGGGTCCAAGTCCGCGGCGAGCCGACGGGCGACCGAACGAACGTCCGCGGCGCGGTGCGCGATATCTCGGACAGAAAGGAGCGCGAAGAGCGACTCATGGTGCTGAATCGAGTGCTTCGCCACAACCTTCGGAACAACCTCAACATCGTCAGCGGCTACGCGCGGGAGCTTCGTCGGGACCTCGACGGGGTCGATATCCCGGCGCTGGGCGATGACGACCACAAACGGTTACACGAAACGCTGGAGAACATCAGCGAGACGACCAAGGGCATCGACACGGAACTGCGGACGCTCGACAAGTTGGTCGACGCGGCGAGCAAGTTCTCGGCGGACGCGATGGTGTCGAAGACGAACCGAATCATCGAGAACGCCGACGGGCTCATGGCGACCGGCGAGAAGGCTCGTCGATTCGAGAGCGTCGTGAAGGAGGACGCCGACAGACGCCCGGTTCGCGTCGACGACGTGTTCACCGACCTCAAACAGATCTACGAGCGGAAATACCCCGAGGTAGAGATTCGACTCGAACCGGGCGAACAGACCGTACTCGCGGGCGAACACTCGCTGTACCTCGCGCTCGACGAACTCGTACAGAACGCCATCGTCCACAACGACGAGGACTGTCCCGTGGTTGCGGTCGCGTCGCGCCGACTCTCCGGCGAGCGAGTCGCAATCACGGTCGAGGACAACGGCCCCGGCATCCCGCGGATCGAACGCGAGATTCTGAAACGCGGGAAAGAGACCCAGCTGGCACACGGGAGCGGGATGGGACTGTGGACCGTCCACTGGTTCGTCACGCAGTTCGACGGCGAAGTCTCTATCGCGAATCGCGACGAACGCGGGTCGTCGGTCGAAGTGAGGCTCCCCACGCCGGAGAACTGACGACCGATTCGGACCGCGCACCCCGTTCTGCACGGACGGAGAACTCGGGTCGACAACGACGGCGTTCTGGATTACGGTGGGATGATGAGGCAGACGACGTTCCCCAGATACGCTCAATTATTTAGATTATCCAGGAGTTTCTGAATTTCTGAACGATGTGGATTATGCGGATATTTCATGCTATTTCGATAGCGTCGGTTCCGTAGATTCGGTGCCCACGATTGAAGAGATACGTAACCAGGAACATCTCAATTATTCACATATCTCGAATAATTTGCAATATTCACTGAACTTGGATTTCCCACATAATCACCGATTCAGCCGCGTCGAATCTGTGTCCGAACGCGAATCGCGGGGAGGCGCTCGATTTTCCAGAGTATCCGAATTATCCAGATACTATCGCGTATTGGGGTTGCGTAACTCGTCCGCCGTCGCCAAGAAATCTCTCCGAGAGAGATTATGAACGCAGCCTAGGAGATTTACATAATTCGGATTACTTGGGTTTGGCAGATAATCCATATAGCGATGACTAGTCACGGGTGCGGAACTCGGATAACGGATTATATCTGAGTGTCGTGGATTATTCAGATTACCAAAAGTAGGTGAGTGACTCAGATACTTCTTCTAGTCGAGAAATCTACCGACTGTCGATTCTCCAGAGAACTCGGGAGCCTCGAACAACCGAGGAAATCTGCTAAATCCACGCTCTCTAGATAATCTGAAGTATTCAGATTGTTCGAGCGCCGTTCGATTTAACTCGCGTTCGAGCGTCAGTAGGCGACTGTGACGACGAATTTCGACGACTTCGACCACGAGACACACATGCGCGAGAGTTTCGAGCTCGCTCGGGAGGCCGCCGCTCGCGGCGACGAGCCGTTCGGGTCCGTGCTCGTCCGCGACGACGAGGTCATCATGCACGACTCGAACCGCATCGTGACGGAGTCCGACATCCGACGCCATCCCGAGTTGCACCTCGCCTACCGAGCGTGCCGGGAGTACGACGCTGACGAGCGAGCGGCGATGGTGATGTACACCAGTACTGAGCCCTGTCCCATGTGCGCCGGCGGAATGGCGACCGCCGGGTTCGCACGCGTCGTGTACGGCGTCGGCGGCGACGAAATCGGGGAGTTCGTCGGGTCGGCTCCGGGCGTTCGGTCGGCCGCGGTTCTCGACGGCGTCACCGAAGTCGTCGGCCCTGTGCTGAACGAGGAGGCCCGGCGAGTTCACCGAGCGTACGAGTGGTAGGAATCTGCCCGGCTTTCACTGCGACTAAACACCGACTCGGCCGGAGCGCGAACGCCCGCAACCTGGGAGCTTCGAACAATAGAAAATCCGATATTATTTTCGAATACCTTGGTCTAGAACCTATTCTTACTTCACCCACTGGTTGATCCCGGATGGACGGACGTTCGGGCCCACCTGTCGAGATATTTATTCCGATAGCGGCCTGTTCTGTCCATGAAATTCACGTTCTGCCGACGAAACTGTATTTGAACTGAACGAGCCATTCGCTTTCTCACGTCGGTCTCCGAATAGCTCTTTTTCACGCTAAACGGGTGTTTGAGGGCTATTGTGGGTGCTTTACCGGTTCGGCGATAGACGAGATGCGTTCGACAACAGTAGTCGTTCGGAAATCTGTGGTAGCTATTTGACTAGTCTCTTAGTAGTATTTGAAATTGATATGGCTGGGTGACACGGAGGGGTTGGTGTCGAATTACGGACCGACCCGTAGTCGGTTGGTATCGAAATGCTCACTCGACCGAGAGGCGACGAACCGATGCCGATTAACGAGAGCTTGTTCCGAATCGCAGAATGATTTTCGGAGACGGGCCTACATCCCTCTGTGGGCCCTTTACGGCTAATAATGAGTTTGAGTGAGAAATTCATTACACCACTATATCCGTAATTTCAGGTGCGAGAATGGGGGCCTTCAGACCAAATAATCAGAGTGGTACAGAGGAGTTCGCGCGGATGGGTTCTGAAAACGAGAACTAGATATCAACGTACTAACACCGCCATACGGCTCGAACAGTAGGTCAACTCAAAGATAGCTCGAACGTCTAACAACGGATAGCCCTACTGTCACCCGACGAGAGCGACGAGGTGTCCTGCTTAGTCTCAGTTACGCACCCGGACCCGCACTCACGCACAACGGAGCCACCAGTATTCTGTTACTCAGAACGAGTGCGCTTATCTCCCGGACTGCGGAGACGACGCGTGGTACGAGTCCCACAGAACAGAAGTTCAGTAGATTCGATTATAAGCGAGGTTTTGAATGGAGTACCACCAGCTTGAGGTGTCGAGAGAGCGCCGACGCCGACCTTCGGACGTTCGGGGACGTGGCTCGGGTGGCGAGTCCCTCCCACAGGCGAAGGTCTACCACCGCTGTTGTTCTATCGGCCCGTCCGTGGTCACGTCCGAAGGTGTGGATGGCCCGCACGGATTAGCCACGAACACGAGCGAGATGGTCCGGGGCTGTGAGGAACTCGTGTCGTATGTCACGCGCCACAACGCGGTCCCCGAACTGGCGGTCATCCTCACGGGTACCTCGCTCGACCCCGAACAGCCGTTCGACCTCCAAGCGGGCGACCGCGTCGATACCATCGTCGAAGGAGTCGGGGTCCTCTCGAACTCCGTCATCACCGTATGAGTTCCACACCGACAGCTATCGACGGGGGCCCAGTCTTCCGCCGGGTTGAACACACGGGGCCCACGGGACCGTCGATAGGGTCACCGCGCCCGGTCGTGTGCGCTGAATACCGACGACAGGTCGTTTGGCGACGAGTCAGGCCCGCCTCACTTGCGTCTCGCTCGGGGGAAACGCTGGTTTCAGTCGGTCATCTTCGCTGGCGCGCCGAATCGTCGAGTTGACAGGACTGCTATCGGCCTATTGGCCCGCCGCCGCCTCTAACGGCTGTTCGCCGCGAGAGAGAATGTTAATGCCGTCCGAGCGCCGAAAGAGATGCAGTCGCTCCTCGTCGAAGGCCAACGAGAGTTCCTGATTCGTGTCGGGTTTGACGTCACCGGGCACGCGGACCCAACACTCGTCGCCGTTGATGTCGAAATGGAGGTAGTTGTCCGAACCCACCGGCTCGCGGACGTCGAGGTACGCGCGAACCGCGTTCGGCTCGCCGCCGTCTGTGAGCGTGATGTTCTCGGGGCGGATACCGAGCACGAACTCGTCGATACCGTCCGCGTATCGGTCGATGCGTTCGAGGACCCGCTCGGGGAGGTCGTAACTGAAGCCGTCGGCGACCAGCGACGACCCGGACAACTGCACCTCGAACTGGTTCATCGGCGGGTTCCCGACGAAGTCGCCCACGAACAGGTTCCGCGGTTCGTTGTATATCTCCTCCGGCGTCCCTATCTGCTGGAGTTCGCCGCCGTCGACGACCGCGATGCGGTCGGACATCGTCATCGCCTCCTCTTGGTCGTGGGTGACGTACACCGTCGTCGTCCCGAGCGTGTCCTGTAGCTGCTGAAGCTCCGTCCGCATGTGCAGTCTGAGTTTGGCGTCCAGATTCGAGAGCGGTTCGTCGAACAGGAAGACCGACGGCTCGCGCACGATGGCGCGGCCCGTGGCGATGCGCTGTTGCTGCCCCCCCGAGAGGTTCCCGGGATACTTGTCGAGTTGGTCCGTGACGCCCATCATCTCCGCCGCCTCCGTCACCCGCTTGTCGATCTCCTCTTCCGGGAGGTCGGTCGTCAACTGCAACCCGTAGCTCATGTTCTTCCGCGCGGTCATGTGCGGGTACAGCGCGTAGTTCTGAAACACCATTGCGACGTCGCGGTCCTGCGGCTGTACCCCGTTGACGACCCTGTCTCCGATTCGTATCGTCCCGTCCGTGATATCTTCCAGACCCGCAATCATCCGGAGCAACGTCGACTTACCCGACCCCGAGGGACCGACAATCGTCAGAAACTCCCCGTCTGCTATCTCGAAGCTGATGTCGTCGACGGCGACGATGTCCGAGTCGCCGCCGTAGACTTTCCGCACGCTTTCGATGCTAACAGTACTCATACTGCGTGGGTTGCCAAGAGAACTAATAATAGTTGTGGTTACGTTTTTCAGACCGAATCAATCGGGAGCAGAATGTGTTCTGAGCTCCGTCCGCTCCCGTACGTCCGCGGCGGACTACCGACGGGGACGAGTCCGACCGCATCTACCGGCAGTATTAGTCACGGAAAATAGTTTAATCCCTGCCCCTACATGTAGATGTGACACATGGTTCGAGAAGCCTTCACTAGTAGCACCCGTCGAAAGTTTATCAAGTCGGCAGGAGTCACAGGGACCGTCGCACTCGCAGGCTGCGCCGGTAACGGCGACAACGGCGACGGCAGTGGCAGTGACGGCGATGGCAGCGGTGGCGATAACACCGACGGCGGCAGTTCCGGCGACACGAGAAGCGAATCCTACGAGATCACGTTCTGGGAGCTGTTCAGCGGTGGCGAAGGGCCGATCATGGAGAGCATCGTCAACAAGTTCAACGAGGAACAGCCGCTCGACACCGACGCGGAGGTGACTATCAATCGGCAACGAACGCCGTGGAACGAGTACTACAACAAGCTGTTCACCGCGCTCTCGGGAGGGCAAGCGCCCGACATGGCGGTCATGCACGCGGCGTATCTTCGGGCGTGGGACGGCGGTATCGACGCGATGGGAACCTACACCGACACGGCCTCCATCGAGAGCGATTACACCGCGAGCCACTGGGACCTCGTCACGGTCGACGGCAACGTCAACGCGCTGCCGATGGACATGCACCCCATCGGCGTGTACTACAACAAAGACCTATTCGAGCAGGCCGGACTGGACCCGGAGAGCCCGCCGACGAACTGGTCTGAGTTCCAGCAAGCGGGCAACGCAGTCGCCGAGAACACCGACGCGGCGGCGTTCACCCAGTCGCCGTACAACGACGGGTTCGGGTCGTTCCGGACGTGGAGCACGTGGGTCAAACAGCAGGGTGGGAACCTCTACGACGACGAGTGGAACCCGACTTTCGACAACGAGGCCGGCACGAACATCGCCCAACTGTTCTCAGACATGACCGGCGACATGGGCTGGGCCCCCGCCACGAGCGAGGACACGTGGGGGAACAACGCGTTCCAGAACGGGACGTGCGCGATGGCGATGAACGGAACGTGGTACGTCGCGGCCCTCTCCGGTGTCGAGGACCTCAACTGGGGCTTCTTCGAGCCGACCGTCGGACCGAACAAACAGCAGGATAAGGTCTGGGCCGACGGCCACTCCATCGTCCTCCCGAAGAAGGAGGGCCGGAGCGACGCCAAGTCGGAGATCGCCGCCGAGGTCGCCCACTGGATGACCACGCAGAACCCCTCGTGGGGTGCCGAGGCCGGTCACCTGCCCGCCGCGAACAGCATCTACGAGTCCGACGCCTTCCAGAACAGCCCGTACTACGACAAGACGCTCAACAAGTACGTCGAGATGGCCGAGAACGGCGACTACTTCTACCACCCGAAGGTCCCGAACGGCGACCCGAACGCGCAGAACTGGTACACCTGGCTCGTCGACATCTGGGCGCACAACACCGACCCGCAGTCGGGTATTCAGTCCGGCATCGAGACGGTCTCCAACGGCATCTCGGAGTAAGTACACATGGGGATAGCAGAACGCATCACGGGAGGTGAGACCGCGGCGAACAGCAAGACAATCATGGGCTTCCGCAAGGAGACCATCGAGGGTGCCCTCTGGTCGCTTCCGTACCTCGCCGTATTCACGGTGTTCCTCGTCTGGCCCGCGGTGAGAGGCCTCTACATGAGCCTCCACACCTACCCGAACAAGTTCGACCTCACACAGACGGAGTGGGTCGGCCTCCAGAACTACGTCGAACTGTTTCAGGACCCGGTGTTCTACAACGCCATGGAGGGAACGCTCCTCTTCGTCGCCGTCTCGGTCCCGGCGCTCGTACTCCTCGGACTCGTGATGGCGCTCGGCGTGAACCGAGACGTCGCCGGTAAGCGGACGCTCCGTGCCATCTACTTCAGCCCGTACGTTCTGACCGTCGCGGTCGTGGCGCTGGTCTGGGGACAGGTGTACTCCCAGAGCTACGGGCTCATCAACTACTACCTCGGCTTCGTCATGGAGAACCCGCCGGGGTGGCTCACCTCGTCTGACCTCGTGATGGCGTCGCTCGCGTTCATGACGGTGTGGTGGCTCGTCGGCTTCAACTTCGTCATCTTCCTCGCCGCCCGGCAGAGCATCCCCGAACGGCTCTACGAGGCCGCCCGGCTCGACGGCGCGACCGGCTGGCGCGCGTTCAAGGACATCACGCTCCCGCAGATGCGAAACTCGGTCGTGTTCGTCGTCATGGTCCAGTTCATCCTCCAGTTCCAGGTGTTCGCACAGCCCTACATCATGACGCAGGGCGGCCCGAGCGACTCCTCGGACACGCTGGTCTACTACCTCTACCGGAGCGCGTTCTCCCAACAGCAGTTCGGCTACGGCGCGGCAATGGGGTACGTGCTGGTCGCCATCCTCATCCTCATCGCAATCGTGAACTTCAAAGTAATCGGTGATTCAAATGACTGAAACGACGCAATCGCGCTCGGTCAGCTCCTACCTGACCGAGGACGCCGTTCGAAACGCCCTGTTGCACGTGTTCCTCTACGGGCTCGCGTTCCTCATGTCGGTCCCGTACCTGTACACGCTTTCACGGTCGTTCCAGCCGAACGAGCTGTTGCGCGACCCGCAGCCCTACTGGATTCCGCCGCTCGTGGGAGAACCCATCACGCTCGAACACTACCAGTACCTGCTGAACAACACGCTCGTCGTGGAGTGGACCATCAACACGTTCATCATCGCCGGCGGGGCGACGATTCTCATCGTGGTCATCGACTCGATGATCGCGTTCTCGCTCACCCGGCTGGACTGGCCCGGACAGGGCGTCATCATGGGGATAATCCTCGCGAGCTTCATGGTTCCGTACTACATGAACATCGTCCCGCTGTACCAGATCGTCTCGGACCTCGGGCTGATTAACTCCTACTGGGGCGTGATCATGCCGGCGGCCGCCAGCCCGCTCGGCGTGTTCCTCCTGTATCAGTTCTTCAGAGACATCCCGGTCGAGTACGAGGAGGCGGCCAGACTCGACGGGTTCACCACCTTCCAAGTGTACACGCGCATCATCCTGCCGCTCGCGAAGCCGATTCTCTCGGCGCTGGCGCTGTTCATGTTCGTCTACAACTGGAACGCGTTCCTCTGGCCCCTGCTCGTGCTGTCGAACGAGACGGCCTACACGCTCCCCATCGGGCTCGTGAACCTCTATCAGGGGAACATCGACACGCCCGGTCTCCACATGGCCGTCGCGATTCTGGGGTCCCTGCCGCTGTTCATCATCTACCTCATCTTCCAGGGACAGATCGTGCGCGCGGTGCAGATGCAGGGCGCGACGGGATGACTACGAGTGACGGCGACGCCGCGGACCCCACCGTCGGCGTTCATCGCGCGCTCGCGACCGCGGCCCGGCAGGTGTACCGCCACCCCCTGCCGATGGTGGCGATCAGCGTCGGGTGGGTCCTCGCGTCCCTCCCGCTCGTCACCATCGGGCCGGCGACGCTGGGCGCGTACGGTGCGGTTCGGTCCGTCCGAGAGAACGGTCGGGTCGACCGCGAGGCGGTCAGGGAGACGCTTGCAGCCCACTGGCTTGATTCGGTCCTGTTCAGCGGGCTGCTGGTCGTGTTCCCGGCCATCGCCGTCCTCTATCTGGGACAGTACGCGGCGACGGGCGACCCCCTTTCGGGCGTCTTCGGTGCGGTCGGCTTCTACCTGGCGTATCACGCCTGGGTCGTCTTCGCCTTGGCGTTCGTCTCGCTCGCCGACGGCGCGGACGCGGTCGACGCCGTCACGGGCGGATACCGGTGGTCGGTCGAGAACCCGGTCGCGACCGTGCTCGTCGGTATCGTCACCGGGACGCTCTTGCTCGCGAGTGCGGTGCTGACGATTGCGCTCCCGCTCGTGTTCCCCGCGCTCGCGGCCGCGTTCCACACGGAACTGGTCGCCTCGACGGACGACTCGTCAGACGGCGAGGAGACGGACGCGACCGAAGCGACCGTCTCGAAGGAGCGTCCTATCGCCGGAGACGGCCGAAAAAACGACGTTTCGACGACGTCCGGGCGGTAAACGCCCCCGTCAGTCGTCCAACCGTAACGAGGCCACTCCGTAGTTAATCTCACACAGCTCCGCGTCGGCCGCGGTCGACGTCAGTTGAAGCAGTTCGTCGCCGTGCCGGGAGGGAAGCAGCGGCGTCGTCCAACCGACGAACGCCCGGCCGTCGAGTTCGCTCTCCGTCTCGAACGACAGCGGGGCGTCGACCGCCTCCCAGTCGCCGCTCCCGTCGAGGTTCGAGTTCGCGAGCACGACCTCACCGTTCCCCTCGGCGAGGTCTCGGTTCCCGTCGACGAGCTGTTTTCCAGACACGAGTATCGTTCCGTCTTTGCCGCCGGCCCGCGTCCACGTCACGTACGGACCGTTGATGAACCGCCGACCGTCGGCCGTCGAGACGAGGGTTCCCACGTCGGTCGGGTCGCCCCAGTCGCGGCCGTCCGGCGAGGTCTTGACGTGGACCTCGCCGTACAGGTAGTCCGGCCCGATGACCTCGTAGCTCATCATGTACGTGCCGTTGGGGAGCGGGGTGACGGTGGGCATCCCCGGGCGCGTCGTCTCGTCCGGGATGGCCGCGACGAACTGCTCGTCGCCCCACGACTGGCCGCCGTCCTCGGAGGCTTTGTACGCGACCAGCTGATTGTAGTCGTCGTCGCTCCCCATCCGTTCGTCGGCGAAGTAACAGACGAGGTTCCCGTCGTCGTCGAGCCCCAGTTCCGGCTCCCAGACGGGGCTGTTCCCGTCGTAGGGGACGGCCTTGCCGCCCGTGACGACGGTGCTCACGAACTCCCAGGACTCCCCGCGGTCGGTGCTGGCGTACAGGTCGATGCTCGTCTCGCCGAGTTCGCCGATCTCGCCCTCGGGGACGTCTTCGGGGTCGTCGAGTATCGGGATGGAGTTCCCGGCGGCGAGGACCGTCCCGGCCGGCCACGAACCGACCGCGTGCGGGAGTTCGAACAGCGTCGGCTGGTACCGAAGTCCCCAGTCCTTCCCGCTCGTGTCGTGAATCTCGGAGAACTTCGACCAACTCTCTCCTCCGTCGGTGCTCCGGTAGACGGGGAAGTACGGCTCCGACCCGCCGCTCATCGACGGGTAGAACTCGAACGTCGCGAGCAACTGCTTCTCGCCGCCCTTTCCCGACCCGTGTTTCAGTCGCGTGACTCGGGGATACAGCGACCCGGGAGCGGGCGCGTCCGACGGAGGCGAGTACAGCGTTCCTTCGACGTCTGTCTGTTCGTCGTCGCGGCCTCTGCCCGCGATAGCGCCGGTAGACCCGACTGCTGCGGCCCCGACGGCGCCGACCGCGGCGAGGTACTTCCGACGGCTATGCTGGCGAATGGAATCGCGTTCGCTCATGACGCTGCTATATGTTCACACGGCACCATAATAACTGTATCCCCGCTGTCAGCTCAAAAAAGAACGACGGCGGCTCCGTTACTCCGTCAGCGTCAGGCCGACGACGGACGCCGGCGGCGCTTCGAACGTGATAGTTCCGTCTCCCTCGTCGGTGACGTCCAGAGGGCTGGCTTCGAACGAGTCCGCGTTCTCCTTCGTGGAGTACTCGCGGATGTCGTTGCCCTCGAACAGGACGGTGGCCGTGGACACCGAGTACGACGACGACCCGACGTCGACGGTGAGCAGTCTCCGGTTCGTCGTGACGGCGGTTCGAGGCCGTGACGAACAGCTCTCCGTCGCCCTCAGAAGCCGACGCCGAGACCATCGGAACGTCGTGGTCCTCGCCCTCGATAGCGCGCTTTTCCGTGTCGACGCTCGTTTCGAGCGCCGTCTGGCCGATGTGGTTCTCGTAGAGGTCGAAGACGCGATACGTCGGCGTGCGCCACGCGGCCTCTTCGTCGGTCTGGACGAGGCACTGCAGGACGTTGACCAACTGTGCGATGTTCGCCATCGAGACGACGTCGGCCCGCGCGTGGATGAGGTCGAGCACGCCGGCGGTCGTCAGCGCGTCCCGAACGGTGTTTTCCTGCTCCAGTCCGTTGTCGCTTCGCGCCTCTGGGTGCCACACGCCCCACTCGTCGACAATGATGCCGATTTCGCCCTCCGGGACGTACTCCGAAATCGTCTCGGCCGCACGGTCGATGTCGCCACCGACCTTCTGTGCGCGCGCGAAAATCTTGTAGTACTGCTCGTCGGTGAAGTCGGTGTCGCCGCCCGCCTGATAGTAGCGGTGGACGGAGAAGTGGTCCATCAAGTTGAACGGCGAGCCCATGCCGAGGAACGAGCCGGGGCCGAACTCCATACCGCCGTTGAGGCTGTCGAAGAAGACCTTGTTCCAGTCGTCCGTGAGGTGTCCGCAGGCGATGAACTCGGTGGAGTCCTCGTTCATCAGCTTATCGAAGCCGTTGAAGTAGTTCGCGAACCGGCGGTACTCGTCGGCGTACTCGTCCGGCGCGAACCGACCGCCACAGCCCCAGTTCTCGTTCCCGATGCCCCAGTACTTCACCCCGTACGGCTCCTTCTTGCCCGTTCTCTCGCCGCCTGTCGGCGAGTTCCGTGTCGCCGCCGTAGTTGCAGTACTCGATCCAGTCGAGCGCTTCCTGCGGCGTCGACGACCCGACGTTGACCGCGATGTACGGGTCCGTATCGAGGAGTTGGCAGAGGCGAAGGAACTCGTCGGTCCCGAACTCGTTGGACTCTTCCGGGACGTTTTCGCGCCCCTGCGTCCACCACAGGTTTCGGCGGCGGGGGCGCTCGTCGCGCGGGCCGATACCGTCTTCCCAATGGTAGTCGTCGGCGAAACAGCCCCCCGGCCAGCGGAGCACCGGCATATTCAGTCCGCGGAGCAGCGACACGGTGTCCATTCGGAGGCCGTCTTCGGTCTCGACCCTGTCGTCATCACCGACCCAGAGGCCACCGTAGATACACCGCCCGAGGTGTTCGGCGAAGTGACCGTAGATGTTCTTCGAGATGTAATCTATCGGCTCGTGGCTGCTAACGCGTACTTCACTCTGCATACATTTTCACATTAGTAGCCGGTTAAATAACTATTGTGCCTTGTGTTCAGTGTACACGAGTCAGACTACGGTAAGCACGCCTTGCGGCAGTCTCGACACCCCGACGGACGGGTCACGAGTCCAGACGCGGAGGTCATCTCCACACCGGACGACATGTGTAGTCGACCAGACACCGGTCCGAGACACGACCACGAGACGAATCCGCACCGTCGGAACGAGAAGACGGCCGAGCCGGGCGTACGTCGCCCCCGGTCTGGACGTGATGCGCTACAGACGATAGTATGTGACGGAGAGTCCAAACTGGCCCAAGTACGGCGATACGGTAAGAAGCCACGACTAGTAAATCCGTCGCCGACACGACCATTCTGCTCTCGATTAAATTCCCTATGTCAGAACCGGACTACACCATCCTACGACGTAGGATTACAGACATATATGTGTAATTATCATCGGTCCACCAACGGATATTCTACGAAGATAGAGTTTTCAGTCGATGTCACGACAATCGAGATACTGTTCCGTCATACTGAACAGTCGCTGGTGGTCGACGGAACGAGCAGTCAGACTGAGTTCGACAGCGTTGATGCAACTGTGATTCCATTCGAGGTGTTCCCGTCGTCGGCATCTCGTCGGCGTCCGCGAACCACCTTCAGTATACCAAAACTCCGTCAGGCCTCCAACCCCTCACCGTCCCGTCCGAGGCGATTGCTCGATACTCCCGTCGGTCGCATCAGGTAGCCACCATCTCTGTACTTCCACACCGATTTCGACAGTCTCAACCGATTCTGGGAACCGTCGTCGCCTCGGAATCGTGATTTGCGATACGCACCCGTTATTCGAAGCGTCGTCGATCGGTTGGGTCCGCGTTTCCCCGCGTCGAAACCGTTGAACACTGCGAGGAACAGTAGACGGAACCGATGTGTCGGCTCAGATGCCACGGCGATTGGTAGGCGGGGGTTCTATCATCGAGAACAATATCGCGTCTGGGGAAAACGGAACGGAACTACTATCGCGAGAGCTCGGTCGGAGTTCGACTGGTTCACGACTGGGTAGCTTTCAATCGACATCGGGGAGCGCTAACCCGACTCCGAGACTCGTGACTGAGGCCGTCGTCGATCGAGAGCAAAAGATGAGTAGCGGTGGTGTGCTGAACTCGACGTGATGCTGTCAGGCGTTCATGAGTTTCGGGACAGACCTACTCGTCGCGTACTGACACGTCGAGATATGACTGACACGCTGGCTCACGTTGGTCGGTTACGCAGTCGACCACGTACACCTAAGACTGGCCCCCATATTATTTTTTCCCCCGCCATTTTTCAGCGGGAGTACGATAAACCGGCGCGTAATCACGATAACCGCCGGTGAGTTCACGTGGTTACCGACAGTTTGGGTGCGTTCTCATCGAGACGATACCGCGACCGAGATGTAGTGACCTGCATTTCTGAGGAACGCTCGTCCGCTACAGAGAACCGAGCGTTCTATCTGCGTCTAGCACGCTGGCAGACCGAAAACGAGTAGAGAACGGCAACTCCGGGTTCTGCGATACCGTCGCGAAGACGAGCGAGCGAGCCTGTATACTCCGACTGCCGTGTTTCCACAATACCTGCGACACACCGATTCTCACTGAAAGTCAGACTCGTTCGAGATGGATATTGCGGTATACGGTTCATCGAACTTTCGGGCCTCCCCCGACTGCGACTGAGACAGCGATATCGAACGCGAACAGGCTGAAGGCGTAGGTCCACCGTAGTATACCAAAACGGTAGTACCGTCACCGGACAGAGAGACGTTCGCCCGAGCATCGGGTAGATACAGGACGAAATCGCCGACACGGCAGGTCAGACAGTACTGAGTCACGATACGGTCCACGAGCGAACCGTAGGGTCGAGTCTTGGGCCCACGAACCGGGGGCGAAACCCACCAAAGTAGTGCTCCACAGATTGAACCGGGTCTAGATATGCGATTTTTGCGAGCGTCAACGATTATGTTAAATGTCTTATTTGAACACTAGTGTCGTTGTCTGTATTAGACAATGAGGTTAAGCTCTCCGTCGCCGGTCACTCCCACACCACACATAAATCACATCCTGCTATATCAAATCGGTGTCGTGAGACAGAAGCGTTTTGCAATCGAATACCGAGAGAGTGACCGTCACACCCGCGTTTCACGGTGAATTCCGCCGAAAACCGAGGTCTCACGTCCCGAAATGGCCGCCCACAGCAAGTCGGTACCGGTAAGCGAATTCGAGCGAGACGCGGGCTTCCGCATACACAATAGCTAACACACGACAGGTCGAAGGTCACAACTGATGTCTGAAAAGCCTGCTGAGACACTCGAAGTAGACGAGTTCACGCTCGGACTCGTCGGGCCCGAACAGGAGTGGGCGGGAACGGTCCGCGACGGAGGGACGGTCAAGACGCACACGCCCGCCGGCTGTTGGGGACCGATGATCACTCCGTCGTTCCGCGGCGGCCACGAGGTCACGCGACCGATTCGAGTCGAAAACGCCGAACCGGGCGACGCGCTCGTCGTCCGAATCAAGGACGTCGAGGTGACGAGCGTCGCGACGAGCACCGGGAGCATGGCGGAGCGAGCGGACGCGTTCGGTGACGACCCGTTCGTCGACCACCGCTGTCCCGAGTGCGGGACGCCGTGGCCCGAGACCGTCGTCGAAGGGACGGGAGAGGAGTCGATTCGCTGTGCGGAGTGCGGCGCCAACGCGTCGTCGTTCGGGTTCGAGTACGGTTACACCGTCGTCTTCGACGACGACCGAACCGTCGGCATCACCGTCGGCGCGGACGGTGCTCACCAGTTAGCCGAGCGCGCCGACGAGGCGATGGCGCTCCCCGAGAACTCGCGGCAACACCCGATTTTGCTGTACGAACCCGACGAGATGCCCGGAGCGCTCGGGCGTCTCCGCCCGTTTATCGGCAACATCGGGACGACGCCGGCCGTCGAACTCCCCGACTCGCACAACGCGGGGGACTTCGGGCAGTTCCTCATCGGTGCCGAACACGACTGGGGACTGCCGGACGAAGCGGCGCTCGAAGCGCGGACCGACGGCCACCTCGACTCGAACGAGGTGCGGCCCGGCGCGGTGCTCATCTGTCCCGTAAGAGTCGACGGTGCCGGACTGTACGTCGGCGACCTCCACGCGAACCAGGGCGACGGCGAGCTCTCGCTCCACACGACGGACGTGAGCGGACGGACCGAACTCGAAGTGGAGGTCATCAAGGGACTCGACCTGCCGGGACCGCTCTTACTCCCCAACGAGGAAGACCTCCCACACATCGCAAAGCCCTACACCGACGCCGAGCGTGCCGCCGGCACTGCGCTCGCAGACGAGTACGACGTCGAGACGCTCCGCGACGCCCTGCCGCTCCAAGTCATCGGGTCGGGGGCGACCATCAACGAGGCGACGGAAAACGCGTTCGCGAGGGCGAGTTCGCTGTTCGGTATCAGCGAGGGAGAGGTCCGCTCTCGGTGCACGTTCACCGGCGGCGTCGAAATCGCTCGCCTGCCGGGGGTCGTCCAGCTGTCGATGTTGGTCCCGATCGAACTCCTCGACGAGGTCGGCCTCGCGGAGACCGTCCGCGAGCAGTACGGGGCGTAGTCAGCCGCCCCGCATCGCCGGGAACAGTTTCACCGTCTCTCCGTCCGGTACCGCGTCGTCCAACGAGACGGGACGGTCTCCGATCATCACCCGGACGCTCGGACGGACGTCGCCTTCGTCGTCGCAGAGATGCGTTTCCGCGTTCGGATAGCGGGCGACGAACGCGTCGAGCAGGTCGCGAACCGTCTCGCCGCTCGGGGCCACGTCGGCCGTCTTTCCGCCTGCTGCGGACCGAAGCGGCCCGAAAACGGTTATCTGCATACAGATTGCAGGGAGGCAACGCACAAATTACTACGGGTCCAGATACACGTGGACTGAACTGGCCGTCCGACTACTCCCAGAGTCCGATAATTGCCCATCGAACGCGGTTGTGGGCGTTCTGAGTGCGACTCGACGGCCTGCGTGTTCCGCATACGAGTGTTGAACCACCGGAATCGGGTCGCGTGATTGGAGCGAAGTGACGTGGAGTGGCCGACTACAGGGACGCGCAACGTAGTCGCTGTCGTAGTGACGGCGGGCCACGGCGTCCGTCAGGAAGTCTAGTGCCTCGTACGCCGTGCAACTGCGTACTCGCGCGGTGAACGTTTCTCGTCAACGACGACCCCAGCAGAGAGGTGAGTCGTACCGGGTCCGGAGCTACGAAATCGATACGTTCGGAAAGGCCGAATCTCACGTCGTTTTTGGGGTGGTTTTACTACGTATAAATGATAGGTTAATCAGTCAGCAGACGTGAGTTACGTCGGCGATTTCGCATCGATGGCACGGCTGCGACGAGAGGTGCGGGGAGGCAAATCGCGGGTCAGACACCCGTGCCGTCTACAGGACCGTGCGACCGTTTTCGCGAGGCGTGGACAGCTATTCGAAGAGCCCGCATACCGTGCGGTGAGTTTCGCGGACGCGCGAGCGGAGGGCGAACGCCCCGCCGAGCGTCGACGGAGCGCGTCGCGTACCGGTGTGCAGACCAGACAGGGCGTCCGTCGCCCCGACGACTCGTGGAGAACGCGTCTCTCCGGACGGCACGTACGCGTTCGCGTGTAATTCAGGGAACCGACTTCGTCACGCGCGCAAAAAATACTGTAAAGATTATAAATAAATTTAGAATAAACTTCTAGAATATAACCGTTGTGGAGAGAGTATATGTCATCTCAACTCATATTATCACGGTAACGCATAGCACCCATGAGTCAGCCCGAACCACACTACAGAGAGGTATCTTTCGGTACCCATACGGCCGCTCACTCGGCCGTACGAGAGGAGGCGACGCCCGCCACCCCACGGGTGTCTGTCATCATTCCGACGTACAACGAAGCGGAGAACATCCTGCAGGCGATCGACCGCTGTCTCGACGCCCTCGCCGACCACCCCTCCGAAATCATCGTCGTCGACGACGACTCCCCAGACGGGACGTGGCGACTCGTCGAACGGCGGTACGACGCGACTGACCACGTTCGCGTCCTCCGGCGCGAGGGAGCGCGCGGGCTGGCAACCGCTGTCGCCTACGGATTCGCTCACGCCACCGCCGACTGCTGTGCGGTCATCGACGCGGACTTACAGCACCCGCCCGAGTTGCTGCCCGTCCTCGTCGACACGGTCGCCAACGACGTTGACATCGCCATCGCCAGTCGGTACGTCTCCCGCGGCGGCGTCGCCGCCTGGCCGTGGCACCGCCGGGTCGTCAGTTACGGCGCGACGGTTCTCGCTCGGCTCTGTATCCCGTCGGCGAGAGGCGTCGCAGACCCGCTCAGCGGCTACTTCGTCGTCCGCCGCGACCTGCTCCGGGAGGCGACGCTCAGCCCGACCGGGTACAAGATCCTCTTAGAACTGCTCACGCGCTGTGACGGGGCGCAGGTCCGGGAGGTCCCGTACGTCTTCGTGGACCGGCGAAACGGCGACTCGAAGCTCTCGTCTCGGGAGTTCCTCGAATATCTGCTGCACCTCGCGAAGCTTTCGTACCACAGTCACCGGCGGGTTCGCGCATGACCGACTTTCCACCCGTCCCGTTCGGTGACGACCGCGGCGCGTCGCGCGCGGCACCCCCCGCCCAACCCGCTACCGCGACCGCCACCGATATGCGCGTTGCGCTCTGTCCGCACCTCTCGCTCGAACACTACCGCGGCGGCGAGAAGTGGACCGCCGCCCTCGCGAACCGACTCGTCGCCGACGGCGTGAACGTCGCCGTCCACGCGCTCCCGTACGCGCCCGGGAACACGCGCCGCGTCGCCGTCAGAGACGTTCTCGACGCGGCCGTCCCGTACCGCGAGGCGTGGCGACACGACCTCTCGGCGTACGATACCGCCTACGTGTTCTACGCGCCGCTTTCCGAACTGTTCTTCACCGGAGCGAGTCGGACCATCGCCGGCATTCACTCGTGGGTCTACGTCTCGCCGCGGCTGTTCGAATCGCACTACGGACCGGTTCCGACGGTCGTGAAGGCGCTCTACCGAACCATCGGTGCGACCGACATCAGACGGTACACCGCCGTCCACACCGTGACGCCCGCGTTCAGGTCGCCGCACCCGAACACGGTGTACATCCCCAACTTCGTCGACACCGACCGCTTCTATCCCGGGCGGGTCCCGCTCGACGACGAGTTCACCGTGCTCGTTACCGCCGCGCGCATCCGCGAGAAGGGATGGGACACGGTGCGAGCGGTCGCCCGTCGCCTCCCGCCGAACGTTCGGTTACTGGCGACCGGAACGGGGAGTGACCCGCACGTCACGGACCTCGGGTTCCTTACGGAAGACGAACTCGCGGACGCGTACGCCCGAGCGCACGTCGTCCTCCACGCGGCCCGCGTCGACACCGACAGCATGGTGATAAACGAGGCGTGCGCCTCCGGAACGCCGGTCGTCACCACGTCGCTGCCGACCCACGACGTCGAAAACGAGGCGGTTCTCCACCGGGACACGCCGGACGAGATACTCGGCGCGATAGCGATGCTGTACGACGAGTGGGAACGCGGCGACGGCTACGACGAGCGGTGTCGCGTCTCGCGCCGCGAGGGCGAGACGCACGGGTTCGACGTCGTCTACCCGCAACTCAAGCGGTTACTGCTCGGGGAGACGGTCCCGGCGTCTCGCCCGGAGGTCGTCGGATGAGCGGCGACCAATCGGTCGCCGACCGACTCCGTTCGCTCCCGCTCACCGGGCGTAACAGGCGGTTCGTCCAGTACCTCATCGTCGGCCTCGTCGGTATCAGTATCAACGAGGGGTTACTGTTCCTCGTGAGCGGCATCGGCGGCCTCTCGTACGTGATCGGGGGCACGGTCGGTCGGGTAGTGAGCACGTTCGTCAACTTCGTCATCAACGACCGCTGGACGTGGCGGTCCTACGGGGGCATCGGACACCGGCCGTGGGCGTGGCGGGCGACGAAGTACGGGATGACGCGGCTCGTCGGTATCGCCATCGGCGTCGTCGCGCTCGTCGCGTTCGTCGAACTCCTCGGACTGCACTACCTCGTGGCCAACGTCGCCGCTATCGGCGTCGGCGCGCTCTGGGGCTTCACCGCCAGCGACCGATTCGTCTGGCAGGCGAATCGGGACGGCGCGGTCGCGGGCGACCTCGATTGGCCCGCGGTGCAGGAGCGACTGGCGAAGGTCGACAGACCGACGTGGTCCGTCGTGGCCGTCTCGGCCGGGGTGTTCGTCGTGTTCAGCCTCCTCACGGTCCAGCTCTACCGGGGTTACTGGACGACGGGGTCCGACTTCGGCTCGTACGTCCACATGCTCTCGACGACCCTCGATGGACAGGGATTTCTCATCCACGGGAAGTACCGCGTGAGTCACCCGGAAGGCTCCTACTGGGGTGCGCATTTCTCGTTGACGCTCCTGTTATTCCTCCCGCTTTTCGCGGTCGTTCGGTCGCCGATGACGCTCCTCGTCGCGAAGTCGTTCCTCCTCGCGTCCAGCGTGCTGGCCCTCTGGTTCGTCGCCCGAACGCACATCCGGAGCGACCGCCTCGCCGGGGCGGTCGTCCTCTCGTACGCGCTCAACCCGTTCCTCTGGTCGGCGTGGCTGTTCGACTTCCAGGAGCAGTCGCTGCTCCCGGTGTTCATCTTCGGCGCGTACTACGCGTACGCCCGCCGCCGATACGTCGCGTTCTTGGGCCTTCTCGCGCTCGTACTCCTCACGAACGAGTTCGTCATCTTCATCGTCATCGGCGCGCTCTCCGGCCTCGTCGTCGCAGCGTACCGCGGCGGCCGACTCGACGACGAGCGCTGGGTGCTCCTCGCCGGCTTCCTGTTCGTCCTGTTCGCGCAGGTGCTCTCCGGGGCGGTCATGGACCGATTCAGCCTCTACGGCGGTATCCCGATGGCGTCCATCGCCGGCCCGCTCAAGCCGTACGTCGGTCCGCGGGTGGGCGTCGGCGAGCTACTCGCGCTCGGCGTGCGCGACCCGACGCTCATCGTCAGCGCGCTCGGCGTGAACCTCTCCGACAAGCTGCTCTACTTCGTCGTCTTTCTCGTCCCCGTCGTCTTCCTCTCGCTGAACGACGAGGTGTCGGTCGGTGCGCTCGCCCCGTACCTCCTGTTTTCGTGGTTCTTCGCGGGGCGGTCGATTTACTACATGTTCGGCGCGCACTACCCGCTTTACCTCCTCCCGTTTCTCTACATCGGAGCCGTCCGCGTCGTGGGCCGGAGCGCGATTTCGATACCGTCTCAGGAGCTCCTGTTTCGGTTGCTGGCGACCGTCATCGCCATCAACATCGTCACGGGAGCCGTCGTCGGGTTCGACCTGAACGTCGTCCCGGTACCGACGCAGAACGAACACACTGAGACGCTCGAACGCGCCATCGACGGCATTCCCGCCGACGCGTCGTTGCTCACGCAGAACGATATCTACCCCCACGTCGCGATGCGGCCGAACGCGACCTACGTCGTTCGACCCGATATGTTCCACCAGTACCAACGGGAGTACGGGGCTATCACGCCGGAGTACGTTCTCTACGACACCCGCCTCACCGGTCGACCGTACGACTGGTCGCGGGCCGTTCAAGCGGCGTTCGGCGACCGCCTCGGAACCGAGTACGGTCTCTATCAGTACCAAGACGGCATCTACGTCTACAAACGGGGCTACAGCGGGCGGATCGCTCTCATCGACGACGACTACGAGTTCGACGAGCGGTTCGACGCCGGCGAGTTCGAACTCAGTCAGGAGAACGCGCGAGTCGTCGGTGACGACATCGTCGGCAGCGGGGCGGGCGAGGGCAACCTCTGGTTCGGTCCCTATATCGAACTCCCGCCGGGGAACTACACCGCGACCTACCGCGTGAACGTCGAGAGCACCGGCGACGACCCCGTGTTGCGACTGAACGTCGGCGCGGGCCACAACAGCCGGGTCGTCGCCGAGCGGACCGTCGGCGCGACCGACGGTTGGGAGAACGTGACGCTCGCGTTCACGCTCGACCGACCCACGACGGGCGTCGAGTTCCGCGGGGCACAGGCGGGCGGCAACGGGACGGTTCGGTTCGACGCCGTCCGCGTCGTGCTCCAGTCGACCGACTACGAAACCGGCGGCCCGGGGAACGGAACGACCGCAGCGGGAAGCGCGGTGCCTCCCGAGCTGTGGATGGAACTGAACTCGGTCCCGGCCGAGGACGACCCGTCCGTCGACGCGAACGAAAGCGACGCCGACGTGAACGCGAACGAAAGCGACGCCGAAACTGACGATACCGGTCCCGCCGAGACAGGCGGGTCCGGCGTGGCTCGACTGGCGGCGTTTCCCGCGGGGCTGACCACCGGTCCGCCACCTGCGTCCCCCGCTCGCCCGTCACGAATCGACAGCGACCGCGCACCGTCCGCCGAGGTATCCGACGAATGAAAACGCTACTCATCACCGTCGACGCGTGGCGCGCCAGCCACGCGTCGTTCATGCCGAACAGCACAGCGTCACGAACGCCGGCCCTGGAGTCGCTCGCCGAGCGCGGCGCGGTCTTCACGCAGGCCGTCAGCCACGGCCCGGCGACGCCGTACGCGTTTCCGGCGCTGTTGACATCGACGTATCCGCTCGATTTCGGGGGGTACGAGCGGATTCGAGAGGACCGGACGCTCCTGAGCGAACGGCTCGCCGACGCCGGATACACCTGTACCGGGATTCACGCGAACCCGTGGCTCGGCGAGAGATACGGCTACGCGCGCGGCTACGAGAGCTACCGCGATGTCGGGGCGTTCAGTTCCCCGACGCTCGATAGCGGCCGGGAGTTCCTTATCAACCGATTCGGCCTCGACCACCCGGTGTACCGGGCGGCACAGTACCTGTTCCGGTTCGGCAGTGCCCCGCTGTACCGCCTTCGCGGCGGGGCCGACGAGGTGTCGCTGGCGCGGCGAGCGCTCGCCGATGCGCCGGCGGACAGTTTCGTCTGGGTCCACCTCCTCGACCCGCACGCTCCCTACACGCCGCCGAAGCGACACCGCGAGGCCGTCGGCGTCCGGTTGGGTCGGTCGTCGGCAACCCAGTTGACGACGCGGGCGCAACACGCCCCGGACAGCCTCAGCGAACGGGAACGCGAGTTGGTACGCAAACTCTACGACGCCTCGGTCCGGCACGCGGACGAGCGCGTCGGAGCGCTCCTCTCGGAGGTCGGCGACGACGCGCTCGTCGTCGTCACGGCCGACCACGGCGAGGCGCTCTTCGAGCACGGACAGGTCGGTCACGAACCCGCGCTGTACGACGAGTTGGTTCACGTCCCGCTTTTGATTCGCCCGCCCGCGAGCGGAATCGCTGGCCCGCTCGTCGTCGACACGCAGGTCAGACACGTCGACATCGCGCCCACCGTCCTCGATTACGCCGGCGTCGACGCCCCGTCGTCGTTCAGGGGGCGGTCGCTCCGGCCCGCAATCGAGGGGAGGGCGATTCCGGAACGACCGGCCGTGACGGAGGTCGCGTCGACTCGGCAGACGCCCGGTCGCATCGACGAGTCCGCGTTACAGATCGGCGTCAGACTGCCCACCCACAAACTCATTTCGCGGGGAGACGAACTGTACGGGTTCGACCTGCAGGCCGACGCGGGTGAACTCGCCCCGATTCCGAACCCCGAGGGTGCCGACTGGCGGCCGCTGCACCGTCAGCTACGCGAGCGCCGCGACGCCATCGACTTCACCGGGACGGTCGCCGCCGAGCGCGACGCGGCCGTCGAGGAGCGACTCCGCGAACTCGGCTATCTCGACTGACCCGCTCTGTGTCCCGTGGGGTCGCCCGGCGAGCGCGTGGCTCGGCCCGCGTTCGCCCCCATCTCGTGCGAAGACGACGGCCACTCACGGGACCCCACATATTGTGACAATCAACTACCAAACTCATTATTAATAGTAAATTTATGTTGTATATATACCATATGATACTCGAACTGAGTCGTTCTACAGAGTCTGACCAGACGACGTCAGTCGCGGATATCGAGCGTCGAGATTTGACCGAGATACGAGGCGGAACGTCGGCGGCGGGGACGGCATCATTGGCCGGTTGTGCGGGCGAGGCGGTGACGGTGTTCGCCGAGCCCGCACACCCGTACGCGCGGGCGCTTCTGTCGGGCATCCTCAGTCCAGACCCGTCGGTGACGCCGAACCGAGTCCCGCTTGCGGGCGACGTGCCGACGGCCGCCGCGGTCAGCCACACGGTACCGTCGGCGTCGGCGGCGGAGAGACAGAAGCGCTGTCCGCTGTCCGAGGCTTTTTCTCGCCGCGTAATGCACAGTCGTCATGGACGCAGACCCCCGCGAAGCAGTCGCAGTCGCCGCCGCGGAAGTGGGAGCAGAGCACGCGTCGGCGCGGTTCAGGACCGAACTTGACATCGAACAGAAGGACGACGAAATCGACCTCGTGACCGAGGTCGACCGCGAGACGCAACGGCGGGTCATCGCGGAGATTCGAGAGCGGTTCCCCGACGACGCGGTCGTCGGCGAGGAGGAAGACGAACTGAAGACCGTCCCCGAGTCGGGCTACGCGTGGATTATCGACCCGATAGACGGGACGCAAAACTACACGCGGGGGGCCCGCGAGTGGGTGACGAGCGTCGCCGTCGTCGAAGACCAGACGCCGATTGCGGCGGTGAACGTCTCCCCCGAGACGGGCGACACGTACGTCGCCACGGAGGCGCGAGTCGAGCGGAACGGACGGCCTATCTCGGTCAACGACGAACCGAACACCAGCGCCTTTCTCGTCTCCTCGACGCTCCGGTACCGGGAGGGTGACAGACCGGGAATCGAACGGCTTTCGGGGGACGTCTTCGGGACGTTCGGGGAGATGCGGAAGCTCGGAACGACGCAGCTAACGCTTTCGAGACTCGCCGACGGCTCGATAGACGCCGTCATCGGACTCGACGAGCATCCGAACGCGTGGGACACCGTCGCCGGAGCCTACCTCGTCGAGCGCGCGGGCGGGGTGGTAACCGACATTCACGGGAACGGGTGGGGACCGGGGCAGCCCGGCCTCGTCGCGTCCAACGGGCGCGCACACGACGAGGTACTCGACGCGGCGCAGGCGGCGTTCGAGGCGACGCGATAGCGGCGTCAACGCTCCGGCGTCTACGACAACCGGCCGTGGCGGCGTGACCGTGACCAACCGAATTACACAGTTACGCCTGTAATGGGGCGGGAGAGCGAGCGGGCCGAGGACGACAGCGGCGGCAAGAGAGCGACGACAGCAGCGGGACGATGCCGGCCGACCGTGGCGACACCTCAGTTCCGTTATGAATCGGTGCGAAGGGGACGCGCGGTGAATCGACGACGAACGAACACCACGGCGACGGCGCGTCAGCGGACTGGACGGCGGACGAATCGGGGGGAGTCTCCGGTCGCAGAGGCTACTTAAACGTTCACGCGTCCGAAAATCTAGTCGAAAGCGGTCGTTTCGGGCGCTCGTTCGCCCCTGAAACCCGATTTCGCGCGACTCGGGACAGGCGGCGTTCCTCGCTTCCGAATACGTATATACAGACGAGCCGAGACGCCCGCCGAGGAACGGATAATTCCAATCTCGGTGCTTCGTAATCAGCTTAGAGTCGCGTGTTAACTATTGTCATATTCGGCGATTGCTGATAAATGTTCGACCCTGCGGAACGGTCAGATGGCAGATGAGTCGGGGCGATTCGTTCACAAGCGAGCGCCCAGTTCGAGCGTCGCCGTCGCCGGTCGGCACGACAGCAGCCTCGAACGGAGGTACAGCTTTAACCCCTGACCGTTGACTCCCCTCCATGAATAGACACGACCCGTCCGGCGTGCTCAAGACGACCGCCGCCTCGTTGGCGCTCGTCGATCACATCCTCGAACTGGAGGGGGCGACGATGAGCGAGCTGGTCGAGGCGACGGACCTCGCGAAGAGCACGGTCCACGCTCACCTCAAGACGCTCGCCGAGTACGGCTACGTCGTGAACGTCGACAACGAGTACCACCTCGGGGCGAAGTTCTGCCACCTCGGCGACTACGTCAGGACGCGCAAGGAGTACTACCGCGTCGCGCAGGAGACCGTCTCGTGGCTCGACAGCGAGTCGTCGATGGACGCGGACTTCGCGGTCGAAGAACACGGTCGCATCGTCTCGTTGTACGGCGACCTCGAATTCGCGAACTCTCCGCGGTTTCTCATCGACGGCAGTCCGTTCCACGTCCACACGACGTGTTCCGGCAAGGCGATTATCGCCGAGTACCCGGAGACGCGGGTGCGGGAAATCATCGACCGGTGGGGGCTTCCGGCGGCGACGGACGACTCCATCACGACCGAAGACGAGCTGTTCGCGGAGCTGGCGACCGTCCGCGAGCGGGGGTACGCCGAGAACAGCGGCGAGGCGGTCGAGGGGTTTTGGGCCATCGGGAAGGCCGTAAAGTCGCCGCGCGGCGAGGTGTACGGGTCGCTGAACCTGAGCGGCCCGGCGTACGTCGTCGACGAGGAGACGCGGGCGACGCAGGTGGAACTGCTCGAACGCGCCGCCGAGCGGTTCGAACAGGGCGTCGCGGAACTGTACCAGACCCAAGCGAGCGAGCCGAACGAAGAGTGAAAACGAGAGGGCGAGAGAGGCGGTGAATCCGTCGGGCGGTACTCGGACGCGTTACGCCGGGACGTTTCCGGACGGGACGACGCCGTCGTCAGTCCAGCCGCGACGCTCGTAGTACGCTTCGAGCGCCGCCTCGAACCCGTCTAACTCGTCGGCGTACGGGAGCGTGTCGTCGCCGCGGTCGAAGCCGCGCTGGTTGTTGAAGTGCCGTTCGAGCGTGACGATGCGGTCGCCGACCGCTAGCAGGTCCTCGAAGTCGGCACCGAACAGCATCTCGTAGCGCTCGGGGGTCATGAAGTCCCGCGAGAACTTGCAGACGATGCCGCTGTCGTTGAGCGCCATCTGGTTTTCCTTCTCGATGAGGCGCTTGGGCTTGCCCTCGAACCCCTCCGGCGGGTAGGCGTCGTCTTTACCCACCAGCGGGTACTCCTGGGAGTAGAACACCGCGTACATGTGGTCCGCGCCGCGGTTGGCGACGGCGTACGACAGGCCCTGTCCGTGGAGGACGCGCCCCTCGTGGGCGGCGAAGTCCATCCCCTTGACCGTCCAGTTCTCCACCCCGAGGTCGTCGTGCACGCGGGCGATGCCCTCGGCGAGGTCGTCGCCGACGCCCTCCCGGAGCGCGATTTTCTCCACGAGGTCGTGGATGAGGTCGGTGTTGCCGAACTCGTCTTCGCTGGCGAGGTAGGCCGCGACGGTGTTGCCGGCCGAGATGGCGTCGAGGCCGTAGCGGTCGCACAGTTCGTTCGACTTCATCACCTCGACGATGTCGTCGACGCCGGAGTTCGACCCGAACGCCATGGTGACTTCGAACTCGGGGCCTTCGGTCTCGACGCCCGCCTCCTCGTCTCTCGTGGGGAGCTTACACGCGAACGCGCAGGCCGAACAGGTTCCCTTCTTGTACTTCTTCTTCTCGACGGCGTCGCCGTTGATGCCCTCCGCGCCCTCGAAGTGGCGCTCGGAGAAGTAGTACGACGGGAGGCCGTCCATCTCGTTGGCGAGGTCCAGCACGGCGACGGTCCCCTGACGCTTCATGATGTGGTCGTCGGTGGCGGCCTCGCGGTGAATCTCCATCTGCGACGACGGAATCTCGATGTCCGGCGCGGAGTCGCCGCCGAAGGTGAGCGCCTTCACGTTCTTCGACCCGAGGACGGCACCGAGGCCGCCGCGGCCGAACGCGCGCTCCTCGCTCGTCATGATGGAGGCGAAGCGCACGAGGTTCTCGCCGGCGGGGCCGACGACCATCGTCCGGTCGGCTTCGATGCCGTGTTCGTCGTCGAGGTACGCGACCGTCTCGGGGACCGTCGCGCCGGCGAGGTCCGGGACGGATTCGAACTCGACGCCCTCGTCGGTGACGTGGAGGACGACCAGTTCGTCGCTCGCGCCCGTGAGTTCGACCGCCGAGTAGCCCGCGTCCGCGAAGTTCCGCGAGACGAACCCGCCCGCGTTCGACGAGCAGAGGCCGCCGGTCAGCGGCGAGACGCTGGTGCAGTTCGTGCGACCGGTGAAGCTCATGTTCGAGGCCTGCATCGGACCGGTGCTGAAGTAGACCCGGTTCTCCGGGCTGAAGGGGTCAACGTCGAAGGAGACGCGCTCGTGAGCGAGGCGGGTGGCGACTCCGCGACCCCCGACGTAGGATTCGAGAATCTCGTCGATGTCTTCCGTCCGACTGGTCTCGTCTCCTAAGTCGACCGTGAGCAGCGGACCTTTTGCGTGTAACATTGGAAAAAGAAGGAGTTGCCTCGCACAAATCCATTGTGGTTACTGTTGTGTCGCTAACCAAATCACCGCGGGAAGCCCGCTTCGAAACCGGATACTGTGTACGTCATCAATAGGAAGCGTGGACAAATTATTTATGACTGTTCTACATGGGTTGAGGTATGGTCGCAGGTCCGCCGATTCACGAGTTGCACTTCGACGACGCGCCGAACGTGGGCGACGTTCCGGGGCCGAAATCGACGCGACTCCTCGAAAAGCAGCAGCGAATCGACAGCAGCGCCGTCTCGTACCCCGAAGACATCCCCATCGCGTTCGAAAGCGGGAAGGGCGCGACGGTGCGCGACGCCGACGGCAACACCTTCATCGACATGTTCGCCGGCATCGGCGTGCTGAACGTCGGTCACTCGAACCCGTACGTCCTCGACGCGGTCCACGAGCAGACCGATAAGTTCGTCCACACGGTCGACTTCCCGACGGAGGCCCGACTCGACCTCATCGAGAAGTTGGACGAAATCGCGCCCGAGGGACTCCGCGGGAACAACCGCGTCGTCTTCGGCGGCCCGACGGGGAGCGACGCCATCGAGGCGTCCATCAAACTCGCTAAGTACAACACCGAGGGCACCGGACTCGTCGCCTTCCGCGGCGCGTACCACGGCGCGACGAGCGGCGCGATGAGCCTCACCGGCAACAAGAAGTTCAAGGGCGACTACTCGCCGCTCCTCCCCGACGTGGTCCACGCGCCCTACCCGAACACTATCGAGATGGGCAAGGGACCGCAGGAGGCGGTCGACCACTGTCTCGAAGAGGTCAAGGCCATCTTCGAGGACCCCTACGGCGGCCTCGCCAACCCGGCTGGCATCTTCGTCGAGCCGATTCAGGGCGAAGGCGGCGTCGTCACCCCGCCGAAGGGCTTCCTGAAGGGCCTCCGCGACATCGCCGACGACAACAACGTGCCGCTCGTGTTCGACGAGATTCAGAGCGGTCTCGGTCGCTCCGGCAAGTGGTGGGCCAGCGAGTGGTACGGCGTCACGCCGGACGTGATGACCTCGGCGAAGGCGCTCGGCGGGACCGGCTTCCCGCTGTCGGCGACCATCTACCACGAGGACCTCGACACGTGGGGGTCGGGCGACCACGCGGGCACCTACCGCGGCCACGTCGTCGGGATGCGCGCCGGCACCCGCGCCATCGAGTACATCCAGGAACACGACCTCCTCGCGCACGCTCGCGACCTCGGTCAGTACATCCGCGGGCGGCTCTCCGAGGTCGCAGAGGACAACCCCCGAGTCGTGGACGTTCGCGGGAGGGGGCTGTTCATCGGCGCGGAGTTCGTCGACGCCGAGGGCAAGCCCGACGGCGACGCGGCCGACGCGCTCCAGCAGTACTGCTTCGAACACGGCGTGTTGGTGTGGAAGGCCGGCCGGCACGGCAACATCCTGCGCCTGCTCCCGCCGCTCGTGCTCACCCGCGACCTCGCGGAGACGGCGCTCGACGTCATCACCGACGGTATCGAGGCGGTCACGGCCGAAACGCAACGAGTCTAAGTCACGCGCTTAGCGCACACCACACGATTCGCGCACCCGATCACGAGTCACTCACGCGACGACGCCACCGCGCACGAGACAACCCCTACTCGCAGGGCGTCGTCGCACGGCGACAACCCCTACGTCGCAGGGTACGGCTCGGTCGCCGGCGACACGGGCGCTCACGTCTACGGGGTACGGCCCGGTACAGACCGACCGAGTACGGTCGAGGACATCGACGGCGACATCGACGCACAGACCGACCGCGTACGTCGACAACATCGCGGCCGTCGTCTCCGAGGCCGGCGGCGACGGCCTCGACGACGAACGGGTGAAACTGACGGCGTACGGCGCGCGAGTTCGATGAGGTGCCAGCCGGGTCAACGAGGCGTACTGCGTCGAGTTCGACGCGACTGCCGCCGGCTGACGTGCGGGTCGAAATGGACGCGATAGCGTATCGTCGGGTAGGTCGCGATGGGCGCGAGAGCGTATCTCGGGTAGGCTCGACGGCGCGACCACGGGTTTTCCGAGGGCCGACGAACCGACGTTCAGTCGTTCAGTTCGTCGACTCGGCGGTCACGCCGCTCGTTCGCGGCGTCGATTCGCTCGACGAACTCCGACATCTGCGCTTTCATATCGGCCCGCAGGTCGGTCGCCGAGAAGTCGTCAGACTCCGCGAGGAGCCTGACGAACGCCTGTAGCTCCTCGTCCGTGAGCTGGTCGAACGCGCCGCGTTCGAGCTTGTCGATGACGGCGTCCACGTCGATTTGACCGACTGGTTCGACGTTAAAATCGACCGTGACCATCCGGTAGTCGGAGCCGGCCAGTTCCTGTTCGGCCTTGTTGACGCCCTCGGCGAGCATGTCCTTGAACGGGGTGTAGTAGCCCATCGTCCCGAGGTGGAGAAAGGCGAGCATGTCGGTGATGCCCCGGGTGTACGCCTCGCGGTCGGCGGCGTCGGGGTTGAACACCGTCTCGCGGTCGCGGTCTTCGAGCGACTCGAAGAGGATGGTGAAATCGAGTATCGCGTTGCGGAGGCGGCGTCGAATCCGGTTGCGCTTCTGTTTTTTCGAGTGGTCGGTGTAGTCGGTCTTCCGGCCGAGCAGGAACTCGCGGTCGCTCGGCGTCAGGATGCCGCGGCCGCGGTCGGCGGCGTAGGCGAGGTCGTCGGTGCCGTCCGTTCCGTCGGCGTCGTTTGCCATATACAGAACCCGTGTACGAATTCGATTAAGCGTTACGAACGGGCCGAATATCCGGAGGATTCGGGGCGATAGCCGGAATATCACGAGTTCTCGTCTACAGTTCGCGTGAACGCACCGGCCGAGCGTTGAGACGAGACGCTACTCAGCGAGGAAAGCGCACGACTGCAGCGGGTCGACGCCCGACTTTCCGACCGTTTGTAAACGGATTTCGTTCTCGGCGTCACCGATAACCACAAATTTTATTGGTAATGTTTGCACTTGTCGTGATGTGGGACATCACGTAGCATGGTGTCCGTCGGAGCGAGAGTATGTCAGACCACAACACAGCACACGCGTGCAACGGTCGTCGTGACGCACAGTTCGGGGCGCGGGCCTCGGCCAGTCAGTCGGGAGGTGACGACCCCGTCCGGACGGGGTCGAACGGAGCGCTCGCACACGGGGGGTGCCGACCATGAGTTCCGCCGACGGCGCAGTCGGGCGCTTCCTCGACGAAATCGAGCCGGTGGTGTTCGCGTTCGGCGCGGCGATAACGCTGCTCTTCGTCGGCGCGTTCAGCCTCAATCCCGAGGCCTCCTACGAGTTCGTCCTCGGGATTCGCCGGTGGATTCTCGCCACGTTCAACTGGTTCTTCCTGTTGGCGATGCTCGGGTTCGTCCTGTTCCTGGGCTTCGTGATATTCGGGCCGTGGGGGAACCTAAAGCTCGGTGACGAGGACCCAGAGTACAGCTTCCTGTCGTACTTCGCGATGATGTACTCCGCCGGCCTCGCGGCGGGTATCGTCTTCTGGGGGCCCGCGGAGGCGCTGTTCCACTACTCGACGGTCCCGCCGCTGTACGGGGCCGAGGCCCAGTCCGCGGCGGCGATGCCGCTGGCAGTCCAGTACTCCATCTTCCATTGGAGTCTGACCCAGTGGTTCGTGTTTCACTGTGATGGGACTCGCCATCGGCTACTTCGTCTACAACTACGACGCGCCGCTTCGCGTGTCGGCGGTCCTGACGCCGGTGCTCGGCGCGGACAACGTCGACGGCGCGATAGGGAAACTCGTCGACATCCTCGCCGTGTTCGCGACCCTCGGCGGCGTCGCGACTTCGCTGGGATTCATCGGGAGCCAGTTCATCACCGGCCTGAACTTCCAGTGGGGAATCCAACTCGGCGACGTGGGGACCATCCTCGTCATCACGGGCATGGTCGTCATCTTCACCATCTCGTTGGTGCTGGGCGTCGACAAGGGGATTCGCCGGCTCTCGAACTTCAACATGGCTCGTGTTCTCCCTGTTGATGCTCGCGACGCTGATATTCGGGCCGACCTTCCGCATCCTCGAACTCGGCACGCAGGCGACCGGCGGCTTCATCGGCGACTTCTTCCAGATGAGCCTGTTCACGCAGGCCACCGCGGCCAGTTCCGAGCAAGTGGGTCAACGCGTGGACCGTCTTCTACTGGCTCTGGCCGCTGGCGTGGTCGCCGTTCGCGGGCCTGTTCATCGCCCGCATCTCGCGCGGTCGGAGCGTCCGCGAAGTCGCGTTCGCCGGTATCGGCGCGACCTCGCTCGCGACGGTCCCGTGGTTCGCCATCGTCGGCGGCGCGGGCGTCATCATGCAGCACACGGGCGCAGCGAACGTCCTCGGGCCGGTCTCCGAGTACGGCGAAGCGGTCTCGGGATACGTCCTCTTCGGTAACCTCCCCATCGTCGGACCGCTGCTCCTGTTCGGGTTCCTCGTGCTCGTGACGACGTTCTTCGTCACCTCCGCCGACTCGTCGACGCTCGCGGTGTCGATGATGACCACCGGCGGCAAAAAGGAACCGTCCGCGCTCAACCGCATCTTCTGGGCCGTCCTCCAGGGCGCGGTCGCGTCCATCCTGATGGTCGTCGGCGGCGTGAACGCCCTGCAGTCCGCGGCGATTATCACGGGCGCGCCGTTCGCGATTATCTGCGTGATAGCGACGCTCGGGCTCATCCGGACCTTCCAAGACGACTACGGAAGCCTGCTCCTCCAAGACGAGACGAACCTCTGGGGGAAGTCGGAGTCGACCGGCGGGCAGGCGCCGGCCGCGAACGTCTCCAGCCACGACGACGACTGACGCCGAATCCAGTCAAATCCAGCCGAACGCAGTTCCGTCCCCGTCTCTGTCCATCTCCATTCTCTGCAACCGGTTCCGACCGAGAGCGCCGCCAGCGTAGTCGCAGAGACGGTCGCGAACCGTGACGCATGGTAGTCTCTATGATACCAAGTTTTAATGTACGGCATCAACAAATCCTGTGTATGGATCGGGATACCGCAGAGCCGGACGCAGCAGCGCTGCCCGGACCCAACGCGAAGCAGTGGGTCGAGTTCCACCACGAGCACGCCGCGCCCAGCGAGTACTCCCACGAGTTCGTCTGGGACGTGACCGCCGAGGCCGACGGCCCGTTCGTCACCGACGTGGACGGCAACGTCCTCTTGGATTTCACCTGCCACATCGGGGCCGCGCCGCTCGGCTACAACAACGAGAAGGTGCTGTCGAAGCTCCGGGAGTTCGACCTCGTCGAGCCGATGAAAATCGCCGGGCAGGACATGTACTTCGGAGCCGGCCCCGACCCCGAGACAGCCGACTTCCCCGGGGCGAGCCACCTGATGGACAAACTCACCGACGTGTCCTCCCACTACGGGATGGACACGGTGTTCCTGTCGAACTCCGGGGCCGAAGCCGTCGAGAACGCGATGAAGATAACGCACGACCACAAGGCCCCCGCGAAGTACGGCTACGCCTTCGAAGGGAGCTTCCACGGGCGGACGCTCGGGACGCTCTCGCTCACGAAGTCGAAGGAGGTCTACACCCGCCACTACCCGCAGGTCGCGGGCATCGAGACGGTGCCGTTCTGCGCGGATTCGGGCTGTTCGGCCGACACCTGCGACTGCGGCTTCTTCGCCGGCGACGGGTCGCAGTTGCGGAACTCCCTGTCGCCGGAGGGCGGCCACGTCAACCCCGACGAGGTCGCGTTCGCGATTCTCGAACCGATTCAGGGCGTCGGTGGCTACCGCTTCCCGAGCGAGGAGTTCATGGCCGAGGTGGGCGACGTCTGCGACACCTACGACATCCCGCTCGTCGTGGACGAGATTCAGTCGGGCGTCGGTCGCACCGGCGAGATGTGGGCCGCCGACCACTACCCCATCGAACCCGACGTCATCGCCAGCGCGAAGGGACTCCGCGTCGGCGCGACCGTCTCGCGGTCCGACGTGTTCCCGACCGAGAAGAACCGCCTCGGGTCGACGTTCGGCGGCGGCGACCTGCTCGCGTCGATGCAGGGCGCGCTCACGCTCGACGCCATCGAGGAGTACGACCTGCTCGACAACGCGACCGAGCGCGGCCGGCAGGCGAAGGAACTCCTCGCCGACGACGCGCCCGACCACGTGGTCGATATCCGCGGCAAGGGCCTGATGCTCGCCGTCGAGTTCGACACCAAACAGCGCCGCGACGCCGTCGTCGAGGCGGCGCTCGACCGCGGCCTGCTCACCCTCGGCTGTGGGAAAAAGACGATTCGCCTCCTGCCCCCGCTCGACTCCACCGAGCGCGAAATCGAGATGGGCGTGGGCATCTTCTGCGAGGCGATGGACGCCGTGGCGACCGAAGTGGCCGCGTGAGGGTCGGCGTCACCGAGTGAACAGCGCGAACAGCGATAGGAAAGAACAAGCCCGAAACGCGGTCTACCCCGTTTTTCCGGCCTCGTCAGACCGACTCAGACTCAGTAGACTCACCGCCGCGCTCGTCTAGCGAGTGCGAAGCGACTTCGACGCCGTCGAGCGCCGAAAGCGAGTCGAGGGCGTCCGCGAGGTGGTCCGGGCCGCTTCCGTCGAGTCGAACATCGACCGGCACCCGATTCGGCGCGTCGGACGCGGTTCGGGTAGCGCGCTCGACGCTGTCGAGCTCGGCCCCGGACGCGGCGACGGCCTCGGAGAGGTCGCCCAGCACCGCCGGCCAGCCGTCGAGTTCGAGGCGTGCTTCGACGGCACGCCCGAGCGCCTGCATCCCAACGCGGGTCAGTTCAGCGTGTTCGGAGAGACCGACGTTGCCGCCGGAGACGACGGCCGCGACGCG
>NZ_JPES01000041.1:0-105715 GCF_000730175.1 Haloferax sp. ATB1
CCGCGCCGCGCCGGACAGGGTCCGGCGTGAAGGCGCGGCGCGGGCACCTCGGTGACGGCGTCATCGGTCGACGTCGAAGCCGTGGCTCAAGCAGGTTGGTTCGTGAGAATCCCGCGAGTGGAGTCGCGGGCGTTGGCGCGCCAGTGCCTTCAAGGACTACAATGTCTAGTAACAACTCCAGTCGAAAGGTAGTTTCGGTGGCTGAACAGGCGTTCGAGCAAGCGGATGAGACGACAGTCGATGAAGACGGGTTTGAGGTCGTCGACGAGACGCCAACGTTCCAGGCGACGGTGCAACAGGAGATCCAAGCAAAAGTGGATGCGAACCACCCTGACGGGATTGCAGATACGAGCGACGAGCGGATTGACGGCGTGACGTTGGCCCAAGAAGAGCGCATTCGAGCGCGGGAAGCCGAACTCGAACGGATTAGTGCGCGTGCAGAACTGGGCTCGCAAGAGGGCCGTGAGGCGCGGTCGCGGGCAATTGCGGCCGAACGAAGCGCTGAGCGGCGGCGGCAGTTCCAGAAGCGTGCGGCAAGCGTGAATCCGATGGCGGACCCCGACCGGGCTGACCCTCGGACGGAGCTAACTCAAGACCAGTTGGGCGCGGTGAACTCTCAGGCAAAACGGTTGGCGGAGAAGTTGGATGGCTGGTCGCGAGCGGCGATCAGTCGGCGACTGAGTGAAGCGGTGTTGAGCGGGAAAGACATGCTGTCGGCAGCGGTGAGCGTGTTCGAGGAACTCGAAGACGCACCGGGAACAATGGTGCCGATTGGGAAGCTTGAGGGCGTGTCGCGACGCGAGGTGTGCATTGAAGGGACGCTGACGACGGTGTGGGAGTCAGAGTCGCCAGCGATTCAGCAAGCGGGGATACTCGAAGACGAAAGCGGGCAGGTGAAGCTGACGAGTTGGAAGCGTCGGACGTGCCGTGGATTCGCGAGGGCGAACGCGTGCGGATTCACGGAGCGGCGCGAAACTGGTACGACGGGCGTGTCTCGATTGCGCTGACGGGGTGGACGACCGTGCACTTCCCCGAGCGCGACGCCTGGTGGGACGCCTAACGTCGCGACGCAGCCTTCTTTTTTGTTGGTGGCCGGGCCGACCCAGACCCCACCGCCCCACCCTCCGCTCCGTGCTCGCTCCTTCGGAGCTGCGCGCGCAGCCACGACCTTGGTCCATACTCAACATCGAGATGCATGTCCATGGCGGCAACCTTCCTGATATGGACCGTAGGAATCACGGTCTAATAACGTGAGGTCCAGAAGTACTATAAAACATGTATTTGTAGTGACTAGTCATGGCTGGAAATGTCTTTCTCGTCCCGTGTGACCCCGGAAATTTCCGCAGAACAGTTCTCAACCGCGTTGAATTAGATGGATATCCGGATCACCCTGCTGCACTTTCCAACCTTGAGTCTGTCCGATTCTGGGGTGCCCGTGATGGTGAGAGTAACCGAAACTACTTCGAGAAAATGGAGTCAGGCGATCTTGTATTGTTTTATCAGGATGGTCAATACGTAGGCACTGGGTTCGTTGGGCTAACATTTGAGGATTCTTCCAATTGGGCAAGCACAACGTTCTGGCGGAACGCACCTTCGAATCTCATCTACACGATTACTGAGTTCGATGAGGTTGCTGTTCCGCGAGCTGCTGTCAATCGAATCTTTGGGTATGGGGATGAGTACTATCCTCAAGGATTAATGCGGGTTGCTTCAGGTCGCGTCAGCCGTCGCCCAGTAGTAATCAAGCGAGCGGTAACAGAATTTGATGCAAGGAATAACTCGCAACAAGGTACATAGCGTATCTTCGCCGCTTGTGGTCGCCTTATTAGTTCTTACTCAGTGAGTGTACTCGTATACTGCTGTTCCCAGTCGTCGCGGGCTTCGATTTCTCGGCGACCGCGAGCGGTGATTGCGTAGACGTTCGTTCGGCGGTCTTTTTCGCCTTTGTCGAGCAGTCCCTTCTCGACGAGCGTATCGAGGTTGGGATACAGCCGGCCGTGGTGGATCTCGGTTTCGTAGTAGTCCTCGAGTTGGTCTTTGATTGCTAGCCCGTGTGGCTCGTCCAAGCCGGCGGTGACATACAGCAGGTCGCGTTGGAACCCGGTCAAATCGTACATTTTGCTGCCTATGGCTAGTTTCAGAATACATATACGTTTGTTGGCCATCGGCCGGGTTTCAGAGCGCCCTCGCTGGACGAACGTTTATATCGGAAGGTACAGCCACGACGCGGTATGCCGCCCTACCGTGATCCGACCGCGGAATTTCGACCGTATGGCGAAGCGACGCAGATTCCGGACGTGCAGTTGGAACCCAACCACACCGAGCACGGCGACGCAATTCCAGAACGTGACTACCCCGTTGGTGACGATATAGACACGGACATCTGTCAGACCTGTGAGCGGGCCATTCCTCGGACTCAGAGCCAGTGTCGGTTCTGCCTCGAACAGGATGTCTCGGGCCCAGACAGCGCTTCAGAGTCACGCGAGCAATCACTTCACGGCATCATCTGTTTGCTCGTCACCTCACAGTCCTCGCGTGGGGCGGTCGCAAAAGGGACTGCCGCAGCACGCTTACTGCAGCGTTCTCACTCGTCGACCATTGACGAGTGCACGCCCATCGCGGCACTTGAACAGTCGCTCGCAGAACCACTCCAGACGCGATGGGGTCACCTCCCGGACGTCGTCCCAGCAACTGGGTCACGTGCGGATGGGTTCGTGGAGAAAGCGAGGACAGTCCCGCTGTGGTCCGATTCTCCTTCAGCGGAGGGTTCTGCCTCCCGATGGTACGATGCTGCTGGGACGCAGATTACTGAGGGCTCCCGGCGTGAGCAGTTGCTCTCGGACCCGAAGACGTGGGTTGTCCCAGCGTTTGCGCTTCGACGAACGTCTGTCGACACGTCGCCGTCACAGCCGATGTCTACCTCATTAACACGGCAACTGCTCCGCTGTCAGTCGTGTAGTGAACAGACACCGCATCGGTTCGATTCACGCGAAGATAGTCCACCTGCAGCGTGGACTGGTGGAGCAATCTGGCGGTGTTCCGTATGTCGAACACCGCAGTATGGACCTGATCCAGACATCTGATGTTGGTACGAGGAGTGGACCAGAGTTCTGTTGAGATTCTTAGAACCTAACAGAAATCGTGTGACTCAGATAGACGGTGCATTCATCTCAGAACCCGTTTATTCCATCTCTACCACGCTGAACTAACCGATGAGTAGGACTGGTTCGGTTACCGCGACGTCGATTCTCGTTGTCTTGGGTTCGGTGCTGTACGTAGGTGCTCTCCTCTAATCGTGAGGTTATCGCGGAAGTCGAGAGACTCGGTAGTGGAACTAACTGGTGTCAATAGGTCTATAGGCCAACAGTATGTCGTGATAGAATATACTATGTCACGAACTGGGCCAGAATACGTCGAATCGGAATCTGAACTCTACCAGGATCTTGACCTCAAACGGAAGCAGGGACAGATTTCTGAGGAAGTATCGCAGGCATTCATAGATTTGTATGACTTCGCCCAAGATCTCGGAGACGATATCGAGATAGGAGAGGCAAAGAATGCAAACTTTCGAATGTTTGTCGACGCTCATCGGGGCGATTACCAGAACAACCCAAGCGTGTTCTCGGCGAATGTGAGTGGGTTGGTGAAAATCTGGCCCGCTAAGATGCCTTACAATCACGAATCTGAACCACCGGTTGGTTGGGACGAACAGGACTACGTCGACTTCAAACACGCATTCCAGTCTCTCCGGGGTGTCCCCCGGGGTGACCAAGAGGTGAGCTTCCAAACACTAGTCACGGAGAGGAACCTCGAGGAATTCAAATCAATCGTCGAAGACTATGTCACTATCTGTCGCGAAAAAGCCTGATTGATTTGAAACATATCTGGCTGTTGTACTCGCTTGTCTGACTTGGTGCAGCGTTGATTCCCCTGAGTACTACAGACTGTACTGCGAGGAGTACAGTCGGCGGAGTGCCTAATACGCCCCCGTCAGTCGATCAAGACAGGAGGCAACCTCTGTGTTGAAACTGCTTGGACTCACACTCACGTGCTGGGCGCTAGGCATCCTGTCGATCGCAATCGGACTGGGACTGCTCTTGCTGTAATCAGAACCTGACATTCTTGTCGAGTAGAGGCTACTGCGAATGATGGTTACGTAGAACTGTAGAGCATCGCCTTCGGTGTTTCAACAGAGACCTATCCCCGATCCCCGAAACAACCGGTAATTAACTACTGGTCAGTTTTGAGCGATTCGACTCTCTCAGGCGGGATGTTATGCTGGGGATCGACTTGCGCCCTGAGTTCAGTATGGTTTCACCGGTTTATCAACGACTGAGGATTCAGCAGAATCAGTGTGATATGTCCTCTAGGGGCTCAAGAGCAACAGTACACGTGAACACCGGTGCGTCGTGGTGGGTTGTGTTTGTGTGCGCCGGCGATAGGCGCCGGCGCAGCGGGTCGGATAGACTTCGACTCCTGAGTTGACGAGGTAACGACGAATGCACCAAGTAATCTACGCGCTCGTGACTGCATCGACAACAGACGAAGCCCTCTCACGGGCCGCCAATGTGTTCGACCAACTTGTGGGAGTCGCCCCCCAAGCCGAGGCGGTGTTCGACTACTATGTGACGTTCGATGACGATTCAACAACGGTCGCCGGCAGCGCTCGCTGGGGTGATCTCCCGGTTGCAGTTCCCATTGCCTCGGAGGACGGCCAAGAACTGCTTGAGCGCGGCTGGCAGGCGACGACACGCGAGTTCGAGCGGAATCTCGAGCGTGTTCGAGAGGGCGTTGACGACCTTGACGTCGCGGCGATCATGCGCGATGAGGACCTCGTCAGGCATGCGTGCCACAATCTCGGGGCGTACCGCGGGCCGGCGGTGTACCTCTACGATGAGTTCGGTGATGGGGTTCGGCATCGAGAGCGACTCGAGCAACTCGTCGGGTCGAACGACCATCTGTGGATCGTTCCCGCTGATGTCCATTACTGACTTTGGAGGCTGTGCCCGATGGAACTCCTGAGAGAGACGCTTCCTGATCGTGGTCTCGCTGTTCGACTCGTCGTTGACGACGCAACTGCCAAGTATCGAGTTGAGTACACGCCGTTGTCTGGCGGTGTGATGACCGACGAGTGGACTGTGTTCGGTGGCACCGTCGGCTACGATGCGTCGGTGTTTGCAACTGGCGCTGCTGCACGTGCGTTTGTTGAGCGCGTCCGAACGGTCTCACACGACGACGTCCTCGCGAGGTTAGCAGCAGACACAGACTGAGCGACCGAGTAGTCTGGTGGTGCGCTTGGTGTTGTTTTTGCGCCGCCCGAAGGGGCGGAGGCGCAGTAACAGATGCCGATTCCAACATTCGCAGTTGAGTTGTCCCGCGTTCACCACCAGTCGCCCGCGATGCTCGCCAGGGAGGTGAGTAATCGATGAGTCTCGAGCGCGTGTTCCGCCACGACGAGGCGCTGTTCGAGTTTCTGTGGTGTCCGGTGTGTGGCACGGAAGCGTTCACGCACATTCCCTTCGAGGGGGTGTTCTGCACAGAGTGCAATACCAGCGTGACGTGCCGTGAGTCGCCTGAGTCACGTGGCTACGATGAGGCGGTCATCATCACATTCGACGCGACGACGACGTGGAATCTCCACGTCGACGAGAAACTTCGCCGACCGCTTCCCGACGATGAAGCACAAGTTAAGATTCTCGGTGCGCCCGGTGACTACCACGTCGATTGGTGGGCACCAACCACGACCGAAGACTGGACGCCAGTCGAGCGCAACGAGTTCGCTGACGAATCCGAACCCGAGGCGGTGTCGCACCTCGCATAGCGTCGATCGAGAGACTCCTCGGTACCCGCGCGACATCGAGATTTTTTGTGCCCGTGATGGGTGCGGGCTGAAAACATAGTCCGTGTGACGTGATTTCCATGAGTCACCAACAGACAGAGTCAGACGTCTCGATCGACGAGATTCCAGTTGATCTCGAACTCGTACATAGTACTGACCTCTCTCGAGTCGACGTTCCCGATGAAATTGAGTCGATAACGTGGGCTCTCTTGAGCGAGCAACCACCGACGAACCCACTGGTCGTTCTCAAAGCGGCTCGTTGGTGGTACATCCACGGGAAAGGTGAGTCAGATCCCGTGTACTGCTGGGCGATTGAGTGGGTTCGTCACCTCACGACCGGCGAGGCGACTGCGAGCGGCCTGTTCAGCGAGTGTCGAGAGTATCTTCACAGCCTCGAGCGCGAGGACACTGACCAGTAGGTGTCGTCCCGCCTGTTTTTGTGCGCCCCAGAGGGGTGCGGCGCGTCCTGGAAGGACGTGTTAGAACTGAAACCAATGGCAACAACGAGTTCTCCGTCGGTGTCGTTCGACGAGACCGACACGCGACACGATGAGATGCATCGCACAATCGAGCAGTGGCTTGCAGACCTCGCTGCCGACGTCGACGACGCTCGGGCGAGCGAGCAGTTCCAAGCGTGGCTGGACGTCCAGAGCCGGTTCCACGACTACTCCCACCGCAACACACTCCTCATCAACCTCCAGTGTCCCGAAGCGACGAAGGTCGCGGGCTACCGGACGTGGCAAGAAGAGTTCGACCGATACGTCGAAGAAGGCGAGTCGGCGATCTGGATTTGGGCACCGATCATCACAACCCAGTGTCCCGAGTGTGGGAATGCACCGAGCTACCACGAAAACAGCGAGTGTGAGTACGACGAGACGCCTCCCGAAGAGTGGTCGGAGGGTCTCGTGGGCTTCAAACCCGCACCAGTTTTCGATATTTCGCAGACCGAGGGCGAGCCACTCCCAGAGCTGGACACGGCGGCGACCGGCGAGCCTGACACGCTCGTCGAGGATCTCACCAATATTGCGTCGGACCTCGGTGTAACGGTCCGCATCGTCGATCCCGACGAGTGGCGACATGGGGAGGCGAAAGGCGTCTGCCAGTCGCGGAGCGTCCAGGATCTCACCCCACTCGTGGAAGTGAAGGACCGGTCGAATCGCGCAGACCTCGCGTCGACGGTCATCCACGAGTACGCCCACGCGATTTTGCACTTCGACATTACTGACGCGACCGAGCGGGCGAAACGCGAGGTCGAAGCGGAGGCCGTTGCGTACGTCGTCGGTCGCTATCTCGGCTTAGACACGAGTGGGTCGGCGTTCTACCTCGCGGCGTGGCAGGACGACGAGACGGACGTGCTCCAAGAGCGACTGGGCCGGATCAGCGGGACGGCCGAAGAGATTCTCTCGACACTCGACGCGGTCTGAGGCTTCTTATTTGTCGCTCGGTTGTCGCCCTTTGTTGATGCCTCTTTGTCAGACGTAGTTTGTCTGTAACAGAGGGTGTATAGAACTTTTCACCGGGTGTTGTTTTCGCAGGTCCAGCGGTGAATCGCTCGGCACACCGTTCCTGCGGATTTATTGACTGACTGTCGACGACCCGGCGGAATAGTCTCGATGAGTTGAACTAGCCACTTCCCTTCTCCACGATATGATGACCGACGAACTCGACTCCTTGCTTGAATGGTTCGACTTGAAGGACGAACTTCGGACGGGATGGGTGCTTCGGAATATCGACTCGCCTGAATCGGTCGCAGCTCACACGTGGGGGACAGCGTCGCTTTGTCTGCTCTATGCCGACCAGGAAGAGGTTGACCGTCAGAAAGCAGTGACGATGGCACTTATTCACGACCTCGGCGAAGCTCGAACGGGCGATATCGCAACCCGCGCGGAAGACGGACGCCAGACCATCTCCACGTCCGAGAAGGAGACAGCTGAACGGAGTGCAGTAACCGATCTCGTCGGACCTTTCAACGATACCGAACTGCTGACGCTCTGGGAAGAGTACGAAGCACGTGACACCCCGACGGCACAGTTCGTCAAGGACATGGATCTAATCGATAATTGTCTCCAGGCGCTCAAGTACGAGCGCCAAGGCCGGTACGACGAGGCCGAGGCGAACGACCACTTTGCCGAGTTCGAGAATCTGGACGAGTTCTTTGCTACCGCCGCGCCTCGCTTCCAGACAGAGTTCGGCCAGGATTTGTTCGAGGAAATCAAATCGCAGTACGAACGAGAACTCGGGCGACCCTGCCAACTCTGAATACGTCTTTCAGTCACGACTCCCCTGGTCGGTGTCGAACCTGTATTGACTGCAGGACGATCAGGACAGGGCAGCAAAAAGAATCCGACCTGATTCTGTGTCACCTGTCACTCTGTTCAGTAGTGTAGTTTTTGATGCGCCCGAAGGGGTGCGCGCATTGCGCGCTGACTATCATGACTCCTGTACTACCAGAGTTCGATCCTCCTACGCGCGTCCTCAAGCGGGCACAGTACGAGGCGTTCGCGTTCGAACTCCTCGACGGCGATGTCCGTGTTCGCAACGAGAGCTATGCCGACCCGACCGCGCACGAGTACCGCGTTCGAATTCGGGATGGCGTGCCCGATTCGTGTTCATGTCCCGCCGATGCGAATGGTGACGGCCCGTGTAAACATCGGGTTGCGGTCGCGATTCGCCCACGAATACTCGAAATTGCGGTCCAGATGCGCGTCGTTGCTGACGGTGGTAGCCCACCAAACGGCGATGACGACACACCAGGCCTGCCCTGCGAGTGTGAACAACTGTCTGAAGCTCTTCCCTGTTGGAACTGTGTCGACGCTGGGCGGCGTGACCTGTCTGAGTAGCCGTTGGTGAGAGTTTCGTACGTCAACCAGTCACTCGTCAGTCGTCAGACTGCTGGGACGCAGCGTACGCACCAGCAAACTGCTCGCGCATCTCTCGACGGAGCAGTTCACTCATGACCTCGTAGACGACCGGCTGAGGATACTTCTCGAGGAGGCGTTGGATATCGGCTGCACATCTGCTTTTTTCAGTCGCAAAGTTCGCAGTCCATGGTGAGCTACTCATACAAGACAGTCCTTTGTTGTTTCAGTTAACTGTTCGCCTGGTGAGCAATTCCGACTAACGCAGTCCGCGACCCGTGACTCATAGATATCGATAACTCGAGTGTCGAGTGCACGAAACTCGGTGGGCACGAGGCCCACAAGGGAGTTATCAAGGGGTGGATGCAGATGGCTTGGTACGCGATTTCGCACCCGTTGCAGAACAGGGCGCGTCTTGTGTGACACGACGAGCCTGCAACGGTAGTCCACTTGCTAGCCTGTTTGATGTTGTGGTTCAATCATTTAATGACTCCCCAACTGAAGCCTGCTTGTTCGAGACAGCAACCGCGTTTTTTTGGCCCCTGACGGGTGCGGGGCGCACCGAGATGCGTCGCGCGGTGTTCGAGATGGCGACACGAGATGTCTACGAGCGACAGTTCGACGAATCGTGCGGGAAATCCTGTGGGAACGCCTCCTGTCCAGAGTGTGGTGGGCAGGTCATTACGGACGCTGGTGAGCGACGGTGCGACTCCTGTGGGCTCATCATCGACGGCCACGGTATCGACCGCGGCCCGGAGTGGCGGTCGTTCGAGCGCAAGGAGCGAAAACGAGTGGGTGCGCCGCGAACGCCGACGCGGCACGACCATGGCCTCGCGACCGAAATCGGCAGACACGTCGACGCGAACGGGACACCGATCCCGGGCGAACGACGACAGCAACTCTCCCGACTCCGCACCCAGCATAGCCGGAGTCGGTATCAGTCGAGTCGCGAGCGTCGACTCGCACACGGGTTGGACGAAGTCCGGCGACTCATCGGTGCGCTTGACCTCCCGGACAGTCTGCGTGACCAAGCCTGTCGGTGTTTCCGGTCAGCTCAACAGGCGGATCTGCTGCCAGGGCGGTCGATTGAAGCAGTCGCAGCTGCGAGCGTCCATGCGGCCTGTCGATGTGCAGGGGTTATCGCGGACGCTCGCTGAACTCGTCCCGCTGGCACGGGTGGCAGAGTCGCGTGTCCGGTCAGCGTATAACGCACTCAATACAGAACTCGGGCTGCCTGCGAAGCCAGTTCCACCGGTTGAGTTCGTTCCGCGAGTGGCAGATGCGCTTGATGTGACGGACCAGATTCGACGACGAGCACGGTCGTTAGCTGAGACATCGAGCGATGAGTGGGCTCATCGGGGCGCGAATCCGCATGCAGTCGCGGCAGCGTGTGTGTACACTGCTGCGACTGAGCGGGGCTGGCCGCTCACGCAGGCGCGTGTTGCGGCCGTGAGTGATACCTCAACTCAAACAATTCGGACGCACTACCAGACGTTGTGTGAAGCTACCACTTGAACGTCTGCGCTGGGGGATGAGCGAGATAATCTGTTGCCACGTCACTACATTCCATCAGCTGACCACAAAATATCTAACAGGTAAAACGAAATTGATGGTGGCTCCCCTCCCCTCACCGTGGCCGATTCCTTCGTGCTTGTGCCGCCACCAGTGGGCTCGGAACCGCTGGCTGTCTTGGTTCTGAGGTGCCTGCAGAGACGACGACAGACGCAGAGACCCAGACAGAAACCGGGACGGAGACGACCACACGTGCCCAAACCACACAGCCAGACCCTCCTGTCGTCTGGCAGCAAACGCTTGGTTCAGCGATCGCGACTCCCCCGACGAGTACAGGAGAGCATCTCTACGTGGGAACGAAGTACGGGTCTATCGCATCGCTGAACACTACTAACGGAAGCCAACAGTAGTATATAAGGCAGACACCGAATTCCGTAGTTCACCAGTCCACGTCGGCGAGACAGTATTCGTTATTGTTGGGAAAACGAATTGTTCGAGAACACGGGTTAGTCGTCCTTGACGCCGAAACCGGAGCTGTAGAGTGGACGTTCAGTCCTGAAGCATGGTTGCTGGGAATTCTTGGCGTTACTGAGGATGTGCTGTATGTGAGGACTGAAGACGACGCGATTGCAGATGCCGGCCAGACACTTTACGCACTCTCTGCTGCTGATGGAGCAGAGTAGTGGTCCGGGGAGATTGGTGACCCCTCTGGTTGACTCTTGGCTACTGAGGCGATCTACGTCCACCGGTGAGTAGCAGTGGACTGTAGCGGTCGAAGATTATTCTCACCAGACAATTGCAGCTACCGACAAAACAGTCTGTTTCGTTGCCGACGAGTGTGATACCCGTGGAAAACTCATTGCGCTGGATAGCGAGACGGGTAAGGAAACATGGAGTCACGACGACTGGCTCGCGACGCCGACGACCCTCCATGGTGGCACTCTCTATGTCGGCGGCCAGCACATCGCCGCATTCGACCCAGTTAGTGGTGGACAACGGTGGCAGGCGGACGAGTCAGGGTTCGTCCTACGGTACCGGTGCAGGTTGATGTTCTCTTTGCCGGTGGAGGTACGGTTCGCGCTTTCGACACTAAGGGTGGTGATCTCGATTGGACATGGACCCCCAACGAGGGTGTTGAGGGCCTGGTGCTATCTGTCACCGTTGGTGGCTCGTTATATGTCGACTCGTGGGGAAGGGTTGATTCACAGAATTGGTTCAAGTTCGCGCTTGATGTGGTGACAGGTGAGAAACAGTAGGTGTTTGAGGATGGAACCCAACTTACTAGCTGGTCGGCTGACAGTAATTTGGCCTATGTCGGGTCTGCAAAGGGTGCAGTCTATTTGTTACAGAAATTTTAACTAACAAACCTTCAGATCCGCTTCGGACTGAGGCCGACGGCCCGCTAGGGGCTTACGAATCAGCCTTCGACTTTCACCAGTTGTTTGCCGATGTTAGCGCCCTCGAACAACCCGAGGAAGGCGTCAGGCATGTTCTCGAAGCCCTCCGTAATTGTCTCTTCATACTGCACGTCACCCTGCTGGATCCATTGCGCGAGCTGCTCAGTTGCGTCTTGAATCTCGGTCATATAGTCATTGATCGAGAAGCCCTCGACACGCACTCTCTTCTGGGTTATCGTCGGTAGCTTGCGCGGCCCGATCGGCACCTCTGTCGCATTATACAGCGCGACCTGACCGCAGGCCACGACACGGGCGTGCTCGTTCAGATGCTCGAACACGGCGTCGGTGACCTCACCGTCCACGTTGTCGTAGTACAGGTCGACGCCCTCGGGACAGGCTTCCGCGACCGCCGCTGAGAGATCATCTGCACTTTTGTAGTCGATCGCGTCGTCGAAGCCGAGGTCGTCGGTCAACCACTGGACTTTCCGTTCCGAACCCGCAATGCCGACCACACGAGATCCTTCAAGTTTGGCGATCTGACCGGCGACGGAGCCGACCGCCCCCGCCGCACCCGAGACGACGACCGTGTCGTCTGGTTTCGGGTCGCCCACGTCGCGCATCCCGAAGTAGGCGGTACTGCCCGATATCCCCAATACCCCGAGTGCCGTCGAGACCGGAGCGAGGTCGGGGTCGATCGGTTGAAGCTCGTCTCCGCTGGCCGTCGCGTACTCCGCCCACAGAAGGTCGCCCGTAGCCATATCGCCGGGCTCGAAACGGGGGTGATCGGATTCGACGACCTCGCCCACGACACTCGCCCCCATGGGTTCGCCGACGTCCCACGCTCCGCCCTCGCTCATCAGACCGCGCATGTACGGATCGACCGAGAGGTATTTCGACCGCAGGAGAACCTCTTCCGCTCCGGGTTCGGGAACCGCTGTCTCGACCAGCTCGAAGTTCTCCATCGTCGGCGTCCCGGTGGGTCTACTCGCGAGACGCCACTGTCGGTTCGCATCGGAATTCATCTATAGACGAACATTGGCGAGTTAGACTTGAGTAAGTTATTCCGAGTATAGTCGGCTGTTACAAATACACGAGACGCAGACAGATTCTGAATGACACCGTCTACCGGTTTTCAAGAGAGGTTGTTTATCACGATTTGAGAGACTCCGATAGCGAGGACGGTGAACTCAATCAGTACCGCGACCGCAATGATGAAATCGTCGAGAAACCCGATTCCAGCGATGACGTAGTCCATGCCTTGGACGAGATAGGTGAGTGGCATCACCCGCGCCGGGAGTCTCAGATAGAGCGGCAACGTATCAATCGGTGTAAACGTTCCTCCCAAGACGACCTGTGGAGTCAGCACGAGGGGAATGAACTGGATCGCTTGAAACTCGTTGTCGGCGAACAGCGACAAGAGGATCCCGATTCCGATGGCCGTCATGGCACCGAGTATCTCGAGGACGAAGAACAGAAAGATGCCGTGGGCGAACTCGACTTCGAGAAAGAAGAGCGCCGCCATCAAGAGAACGAGCGACTGGATGGTCGCGAGCACACCGTAGCCGAGGAAGTACCCGACGACGATACTGGTACGCGAGATCGGGGCGACGAGAATCCGCTCGAGCGTACCCGCCTGTCGCTCTCGGAGGAACCCGATCGACGTCAGCATGTACGTCAGTACGAACACCAAGATACCGAGGATCATCGGTGCGAGACCCTGCGTATCCGCGAATACCTCGCTGACGAGGTACATGATAAACACGGGCGCCCCGATCACGAGCCCGATCGTCATTCGGTCCCCCCGAATGCCCCGAAGTATTCGTCGGGCGACCGTCCACGTGCCGCCCGTCACTGGTCCTCTCCGTCGGACACTTCCGTATCGGTCTCTGCCGCGGGGTCCTCGAGCAGGTCGAGGAACGCGTCTTCGAGGTTCCGCGTCCCCGTTCGTTCGAGGAACCTGTCCGGCGTATCCATCGCCAGTACCCGTCCGTTCCGCAAGAAGAGCACTCGGTCGCAGCGATAGGCCTCCCCGAGGTAGTGAGTCGAGACGAGAATCAGAGCGCCGGCGTCACACCGCTCCCGGAACGAATCCCACATCGTCGCGCGAAGCTTCGGGTCGAGTCCGACGGTCGGTTCGTCGAGAATCATGAGGTCCGGGTCGTGGACGATCGCGGACGCGAGGCTCGTCCGGCGAGTCATCCCGCCGGACAACTCGTCGATTCGGGCGTCTCGCCTGTCCCAGAGGTTCACGAACTCCAATATCTCTCGGATCTGCTCGTCGGGAGTCTCGACGCTGTAGAGCTCCGCGAAGAACCTGACGTTCTGTTGGACGGTGAGTTCGTCGTAGAGGGCCGTATGCTGCGGCATGTATCCGATTCGTCGGCGCTCCGTCGGGCCGAGGTCTTCGCTCTTCACGCCGAACAGGAGAGAGGACCCGTTCGTCGGGCGGATCAGTCCTAGGAGGATTTTGAGTAGCACGGATTTCCCGGCTCCGCTCGGGCCCGCGACGCCGATAATCTGCGCACCGCTGACCGAGAGGTCGACATCCGCGGTCGCCGTGACCGGGCCGAACTCTTTTCTCAGATCCGTCGTAGTGATGGATGGCGTGTCGTTCATTGGCGATTGGCGAGCCGCTGGCCGGCAAGAAGGACGACCCCGACGACGACCGCACCCAAGAGGACGATTACCCAGGCCTGTCCGAGCAACCCGGGTTCTCGGACGCGCACCGCGACCTGACGGTCACTCCGATACAGATCGCCGTCCGGCTCCTCGGCTACGACCGCGACTCGGAGCCCGTGTGTGGTGGGAACGGCGTCGTCGGCCACCGCCAACTCGAAGGTGAACTCCTTCTGTTCGCCTGCATCGATCGATTCCGTGTACGCTTCGGGCGACGCGCTCGAAAGGGGTGCGGACGGAACGACGCGAACGGTGACGTTCTGGAACCGAACGTCCGCCGTGTTCCGGACACCCAATACGATTCGGTTGGACGCGTCCGTCGTGACGTTGGTCTCGATACCGGTGACCTCGAGACGGGTGCGTTCGGGCGCCACTGCACGCTGAACCAGCAACGTGTCACTGCGCTGTGAACGGTTGTCCGGCGTCTGGTACGTGGCTCTGAAGGCGAACTGGCGGGGAACCGGGTCGGCCCGAGAGTCGGCCCGAGCCGAGACACTGAAGTTCGCGGATTCGCCGGACTCGAGCGTCCCGACGGCGTACTCGGTCTCCGTCGGGTGAACGGTCGTGTGGTTGGAAACGAGGTGAACGACGACGTCGCGGGCCACGGACCGACGGTCGTTCGTGATCGTTCCCGTGATCTCCCCCTCTTCGCCGACCCGGAGCGTCGACGAGACGTTTGACAGGGAGAATCCCCGTTCGGATTCGGGGGAAACCGCTAGCGAAAGCGGCCGAGCGGTCGCCCGAGAACCCGCTTGGTCGTCGTACGATACGGTCGCTTCGAGCGCATAGGCACGTGCATCCGCCGCGTCGGTAGCCGTGAGATCGTATCCGAGGGTCCGGGTTTCACCGGGTTGCCACTCCCCCACGAAGCGGGTCGCCGTCTCAGTTCCGCCGAAGACGACGTGCGGGCTCTGTGACTCGACGGTTACCGCCACGTCCCCCACCGGAATCGGACCGTCGTTCCGCAGGGTGAGGGCGAGATCACCCGATTCGCCGACCGAAACGTCACTCTCCGTCGAGACGACGGAGAACCGTTGTTCGGCTTCCGGTGTGACACCGACGGTCAGGTTTTCGGACCGACGGGGGATACCCTCACCGTCGTCGAAGAGCACCTGTGCCGTGAAGGCGTAGGCGTGTTGCTCCGCGGAGGACGCGGCCGTGACTTGGTACTGGATCGTGCGTCGTTCGCCGGAGTCCCACTGCCCGACGACCCGGGTACCGCTCCTCGACTGACCGAACCCGAGATCCGAGTTCTGCGATTGGAGCGCGACCGCGGACGACGTAGCGGTCTCCTCGCCGACGTTTTCGAGCGTTACCGACACCGTTCCCGTCGCACCGACTCGGACGTTGGTCTCGGTGTTCACGACCTCGAACCGGGCGCGGTCGTCGACCCGTACCTCGACGTCGAACGATCGCTCTGCGGTCCGCGTCTGTCGTGCGCCGTTCAGCTCGCCGACGTTTCCGGTATAGACGTACTCGACGTCGGCCTCGAGAGTGTAGGTACCCGGGGCCGCGTCCTCGTCAACGACGATCTGGAACGGGAGCTGTGCGGCGCCGCCTTCCGGAAGGCTGCCGATCGTCCGCGTCCCGGGGGTCGTCGTGACAGGGGTTCCGCTCGTATCGAGTTCGACGTCCACCGCCCGGGCGGTCGTAACCTCGGTGTTGAGCGCGGAGTTCGACCCCGAACCGATGTCGAGGTCCCCGGCGTTCGAGACGGTCAGCGTCAGCGTCGACTCCTCTCCCGGAACGAAGGTCTGGGGTGGCGCTGTCACGTCGAGGTCGGGACTGCCACGGACGACGGCCGTCGCCGGCGTCGATGCGACGAGCAGAACGACGAGCAGTACTGCGCCGATTTTTGCGTATTTCATAGCGCAGTCCGTAGCGAAGGTGCGACGAGCCTCGGACGATAGCCGGTAGGATCAGGGGTGCGGTAGACGCCGCGGCGTCTCAAAAAGATAAGCTGATGCCGCATCACAGGGCATTCCAGTTTCGCTGCCGAATCGCACGCAGATTCGGTGGAGACGCCCTCGGAGAGGTCGTTCGGACCGGGCTCTAACTCACCGCTGACCTGCAGTATACGGGTGGAACAGCGTTTACTGCTCATTTACTGCTCATGACTGTTCCCGAGTGCTTCTTCTAGGCTCGTGTACTTTTCATAGTACCCGAGGAAATGGTCCGGGTCGAACCCCCCTCTTGCTGTCCTCGAACTCAGTCCCTTCTCGGGTAGTACTAACCCTACGAATATCACGCCCGCGAAGTAAAGCACGGCCCAGAGCCACTCGAGTCCGTGAACTAATCCTTGCGAGAACACTGTCCAGATGTAAACCACGCCAATCACCCCCCAGAGTATCGCCGTGGCGAGGCCGGGGTTGTACGGGCCCATGTTCGTGTTCCTCAACTGATGCACGGCTGACGAGCTATGAGCAAACACTTCCAAGACTGCGAGAAACATCGCAGCGACGCCGAACCAGTAGAGATTCGGGAACGCGAGAGCGGGAACAAATAGGAGGAGAGTGACTCCCACATCGACAGTCATAGCGATAAACGGATTCATGGGATACCGGTCGGGTACGTCACTGTCAGATCGAACCACGTTGTACAAATACCCGAATCCGCCGGGGAAACGTTCCTCCTCGAAGATGTGTGCAACTATCATCGCTAACGAGGCCAACAACAGTTTACGAGGAAACGACAGCGCCGACCAATTCAATAGCAAGTAGGCCGCGGCACCGACGCCCAACACTCCTAAACTGGGTAGCCAAATTTTCAGCCACTTATCTAGTAGTTGTTCTGTATTCATCGTCCTGCTTGCCCCTCAAATCCGTTTTCCGAAGGGAATGTAGCCCGATTACCGAGGGGGACGTTCATCGGGTCCGATATATTCTGTCTCGGTAACGTTCCCTCTTGTGAGGTAGATCGGTGGGCGGGTCGCACAGCAGTTGGCGGGGCGTAGCGGACAAGGGAGCCTCTGTCCGACTCGTCGCCTCGCGACGCCCGGTCCCAACGGCCCAAGTTACGAGTCATCAATACGGAACCGTTTTCTGCCCAGATACGAGGAATTTCTCCCGACTATAGTCGGGTAGTATAACTGGATGTCAGTCGTCTAGACATCCCGAGAACTGACTCGTTCCGGAACCCGAAGACGCGGGAATTCCGAGCGATGGGCGCTTCAGCTTTGTAGTCAACGGGGGAGTCGACTAATCCTCCCGGATACGGGTAGTCCCAAATCACCGGTCTGGTGGACTGCTGGCCGTACCGAGCGGCGTCGCTCCCCTCGACCGCGCTCGGAGTCGGAAACCCCGACTCGGAGTTACTGGACCGAGAACCCGCCGTCGACGGCGATTGACTGCCCGGTCACGTACGACGCATCCTCGGAACAAAGCCAGACCACCGTAGCGGCAATCTCTTCTGGTTGACCGAGTCTTCTAGCAGGGATGCCAGCGGTCGTTTGCTCCATGACCTCCGGGTCTTGATCGCCCGCACGGGCGGACATGGGCGTGTCGATAACCCCCGGAAGCACCGCGTTCACCCGGAGACCGTCGCTACTGAGCTCGACAGCCGCCGACTTCGTCAGCCCGACGACGCCGTGTTTGCTGGCAACGTACGGACTCAGGTTGGGGAATCCGAGAATGCCGGCGACCGAGGCCGTGTTCACGATGGCTCCGCCGCCGCTTTCCATCATAGCCGGAATCTCCTCTCGCATCGCAAAGAACACCCCGTTGAGATTAATATCGAGAACCTGATTCCAGTTCGCGTCGTCCTGTTCGGAAAAAACCGCGTCACCGCCCTCGATACCGGCGTTGTTAAACGCAAAATCGAGGCTGCCGTACGTATCGACGGCCGTTTCGACCGCAGCGGCGAGGTCGTCTTCGTCGGTTACATCGGTCTCGATGAACGTCGCCTCGCCGCCCTCGGACTCTATCCGAGAGACCGTCTCCTCGCCGCCCTCGACATCGATATCGGCGGCGACGACGCTCGCGCCCTCCTCTGCGAACCGCTGTGCAGTCGCGCGGCCGATACCCGATGCCGCACCTGAAACCAACGCGACACCGCCCTCGATACCCTTCATTCGAGATCACCCGCGAGTTCAATGATGTCTCTCTGTTGTGCGACGGTCTGGCCCATCGTGCACGGTCCCGGGTTGCCGTCATTTGTCACGAGCACCGTCGTCTGTCGTTCCCATACAGCACCTAGTTCGCCTGAGTTACGAGTCATCTGCACAGTACCGATTGTTGCCCATCTACGAACCCATTTACCCGACTATAGTCGGTTAGTATAAATATGTTCGGCGTCGAGGGCGAGTAGATGAAGTACGCCCGCATCGTCGTGACCCTCGGGAAACATTCCGCGCCGGACCTCCTCACACTGCTCGCCGGGGCACCGTACGTCAGCGAGACGCGACTACACGACTGGAACCCCTCTCACGACACCGTGACCGGATTCTTCGAGGTCGACGGCGACATCGACCGGTTTCGCGACGCGGTCGAAACCGCTCCGGGGACGCTGTCGGCAGAGGTGACCGCCATATCGGACGGGCGATTCTCCCTGATTCTGGTGGTCGATCCGAGCGAGGTTCCCTTCTTGCGCGAGTCGTTCACTGCCGTCACCAAACCCGGTCTCATCATAGAGAAACCGGTCGTCTACAAAGATATGAAGGCCAGCATGCGAGTCGTCGGGAGCGCCGCGACACTGCAAGCGATGATGGACAGTGTACCGGAGAACGTATCGATGGACATCACCGCCGTCGGCGACTATCACCGGAGCCGTGACTCCCCGTTGTCGGCGCTGAGTGATCGCCAACGCGAAGCGCTCTTGGAAGCGTTCGAACGAGGCTACTACGAACATCCCCGTCAAGCGACGCACGCGGACATCGCGGCCTGTCTCGGGTGTAAACCGCACACAGTATCAGAGCACCTTCAGAAAGCGGAAGCGAAAATCATCGCAGACGCACTTCGGGACGTCTTCTAGCTGCTCGGTTCACGTCACCGACAGAGATCGTAGCTCTCCTATCGACGCACCTTTGTCTTACCTCTCGGACGGAGAAACGGAGTTCTGGCACACCATCTGCTCTCCTTCGTCGTGAGTGGAGCGGTCGCTAGAACTGGAAAACGCTGTGCCCGAATCCGTCTGTACTCCGTTTTGAGACGACCCGTGAAGTGGTCTCGAGTGCAACTTCTCTTTTAATTAACCTACAGTAAATATGAGCCGACTATACTCGGCAGAGTATATAATATATTAGATGCGATACGTTATATCGTCTATGGCACCTGATAATGAAAGCCGATCTATAGTTGACTCCATCGTCGAGAACAATTTATACCTAGTAACTGGATTAGGCGTTATCGTCGCGGCTTGGGTGTTGTTGAACTGGTCTACGCTCCCGCTCCTTCAGCGACTGGTCGGGTTGTTCTTCGTTGCCACGGTCCTCCACCTCTGGGAAGAGGGCAAAATACCCGGTGGATTCACGGATCTGATAGCGGAACAGCTAGACTTCGTTTCCGACAACCAACACTTCGGCGAGATCATCACCGTTACGTACGTGTTGTTCATCACCTTGGTACCGCTGTTTTTCCCCCAGGTGGTCTTCTTAGCCATGGCACCGATGATGCTGGGTGTCGTAGAAGTCGTTGCCCATCTCGCCATGATCAGGATGTTCGATTTGGACCGCTTTTACTCTCCGGGCCTCTTGACTGCCGTATTCCTCATGCTGCCTATTTCGGTCGTTGGCATCGTCTACACGCTGAGACAAGGCCTGTTGGAACCCCTACAGTGGGTGTTCTCGATAGTGTACATGTTGGCGGGGTTGATGTTAGCGCAACAGGTTGTGATCCGTATGAGCGGCATGTCGTACGCGGAGTTCCTGGAAAACGTCCGAAAGAGTCTGTTCAAATCGAGTCAGTAGTTTGAGAGCAGGGATGTCGGGGGAAGATATTTTCGCGGTCCGCGTTACTACCGTCGCAGGAGGCCGACTTCTGAGGGGGGAAACCGAGCGACTGCTCGACTGGATGAATAACACTTCCTTGGTATTTTATTTATTAATACACCGACTATAGTCGGGTCAATTTACACTATAAAGGAGGGCGTCTACATCATCGTGACCGTTACAGCAAGCACTCACAGTGCGGTGGCCCCAGCAGTGGGGCTGAATGACCTCTTCGACCGCAATTTCGCGGTACTCTCTGCGAGCGATAGAATCACCACCGGTAACATTCGTGGAGAGAGTTTTTCGACGATTCGAGATTCGACATCGAACACGGGATCCGGAATACACGCCCACATGTCGCTCGGAAAAACCAGCGAGGAGGCACAGTAATGCCCTTCACGTGGTTCGACCTCCATTGGCCGTGGATCGGGTTGGGGCTCTCAGTCATCCTCCTCGTCCTCCTGTTCGCGACGGATCTCTTCCGAAGCGAACCGAACACGTCCCGCTGGCGAGACCCGGTGTGGCTCGCCTGGCTAGCACCCGCCTCCTACATGATCCACCAGTTCGAGGAGTACGGCATCGACGCGCTGGGTCGGACGTTCGCGTTCCCGGATCTCCTGTGCGCCAGTTTCGGGATGGCGCCGTATCCCGAGTGTAGCGTCCCCACGGCTACGTTCGTCGCCATCAATATCTCGATAATCTGGGGAGCGGGCCTCGTCTGCGGGCTGTTGAGCTGGAAGCATCCCCTCGTCGGACTCAGCGTGTACGCCATTCACGGTACGAATAGCCTGTCTCATCTTGAACTAGCTGTTGTCACGGAGACCTACAACCCCGGCTCCGTTACCTCGGCGGTCATCCTTCTGCCTCTGTTCAGTTGGGTCGCGTACGCGATGTCCGACCGCGAAGACGTGGGCAAGTCCGGCATCGCCACGCTGTTCGGTGCTGGGATTCTGTACACCGTTGTGTTGTTAGGGTCTCTCAGACTGTTCGCTAACGGCGTTATCTCGGGTGACGTGGTGGTGGCCATCCAAGTCGTCAACCCGGTGGTGGTGATTGCCATCCCCTGGCTGAAGGAGAACTGGAGCCACTCGTCAGAGGTGCACCACGCCGATTGATGCAAGTAGGATAGGCGCGGAGCGGGTCCGAGCGTTCGTCTACCGTATCTGGTACAGCCCTGACTGTATTGAGCAGTAGACGGGTACTTGGGCATGTGGTGGTCAACCTCTTGTTGTGGCTTCGACACGTGAGTCCCACCATACTGTCTTCCGCCACATCGTCTTAACGGTCGTACACCGACTGACCACGTATGAGTCTAGCCCACTGTTCAATCGCTCATCCCCCACGCTTGAATCAGACGCTCGCCTCGTCGTAGAGGCGAGGTTCAAATAGGACGAACACAAAGGCGTCGAATGACTCTGGTGAATTACCATATTGCAGTTGGTTTCACTTTGCTGCGGCACGCTTGGTATTGTGAACAATACACTTTACGACGAGTTCACGGAATTTTCGGTAGCACGTTCGCACGGTGTCGCGGTGCGTGCGTTTGATGACGAGAAGACGATCTCACACATCGATCGTAGCGGTAGCGAGGCCCATCGGACCGCGCGCTATGCGCGTTGACTGTAGTGCAATTTCACGGTAAGCTCATATGTAGCAGATTGGTTATCTCAAAGAGTAGATTTGATAGCATGTCTGAGTGCTTTCGCCCAGTCTTCTGAAGTTCACTACGTGGCTAAAACAAAGGTACTGTGTCAACTTGTCCTCCGAGACACCTTGGTGCGGTGAGAACTACCGTCACGCCACGACGCGTAACTTCGCAGGTGTAGACAGAAACGCCACCATCTACGTATTCGCTGTCACCGTGGACGACAAATTGCTGTCCCGTTCGGCAGTCAACGGTGGTGAAGACCGGTGGTTTGTCTCCCCGCTTAAAGAACTGGTCAAGGCTACGCTGAACGCCTACCTTATTCAATTCATGGCAATGAATCGATGTTCTATTCGCTAGCGTTCGTTCTTTGGAACCTCACGATTCTGGCTTGAGATGACGTTCTGACGTCCAATACAGCGCGTCGACCGCAAGCGTGTCAGCTACGGACACTATTTTTGCTTCTAGTGTCTGTGGTGTAACCCCTGAGAGACCACTATGTGCGAGGACGATGTGCTGGATATGCGTAGACAGGTCGCACTTGGCCAGGAGATAGACACTATAATGTGGGTGGGGAAGGAGTTCGTGGTCGGATCTGAGCGCACCATCAACCATCTCGAATGGCTTACTCACGTCGTGAAGGAGTGCTCCCGCGACGAGGTCGTCACGTCTAATCTCCAGGCTCGACTGGCTCGTGGTCAGCGAATCGCAGATGGTGAGTGCACATTGGAGCACGTCGCGTACGTGTGCGACTAACTCGTAGGAACCCACGACGGCTTCGTGTGGTGGCCACCACGGTACGTTGCTGATGTGATCGAATTCACTCTCTGAAATCGCGGTCTCCCAGGCGGCGACGACTTGAGCCCGCACGTCTTCGTCCTCGATTATGGAAACCTCTGGAAACGTATCCTCAAATTGTATCATAGGTTCTATATTTGCCGAAGCCGTTCTTGGAGTGTCTTTTGAGCAGCTTCTAGTTCCCCACCGATGCGAAGAATCTGGTATCCGTCGTCGATTGCCTCCGTTGCTGCTGCTGGGTCGTGCGTGATCCGACCGACTGGGACACCGACGTTAAGGCAGGCATCACGGATCGCTTCGACCTGTTGAACCACGTCTGGATGGGAGTTGTTGGTTGGGTGTCCCATCTGCACAGACAGGTCAGACGGTCCGATAAAGACGAAATCGAGCTCTGGGACTGCGAGGATTTCGTCGAGTTCGTCGACGGCAGACATCTTTTCGATCATCACACCGAGGCAGATCTGTTCGTCCTCGGTCTGGACGTAGTTTTCGGCGTGTCCCCACGATTTCGACCGGCCACTTGCCATCCCGCGCTCACCCGGCCCATCCCCGTAGACAAACCGAGTTGCCTTGACCGCTTCTCTAACCTCTTCGGCGGAGTCAACACGCGGAATCAGTAGGTTCCGTACACCTGCGTCGAGGACCTTTCTGATGAGTGGAGGATCACCCGATGGCAGTCGAACTAACAGTTCTGTCCCGCCGAGTTCTGCCGCTCTCGTTAGACCTTCGAAAACTGTGCTATCGTACGGGCTTGGACCTGTGTGTTCGAAATCAAGCCATATGAAGTCGAGGCCGAGCCCACCCAAGATTTCGACGACGGTTGGGGAAAACGTTGCGGCTCGTGCACCAAGAACGAACTCGCCGTTCTCGATACTCATCCGTAGTGAGTTCTGCTGATCCATCTGTCGAATGTTGCACTCTCACGATGGATAATATAGTTATTGGGCGGAAGGCCCGTTCCGGCCGCGTTCTGCACGCTAACGGTGGGTGGACCGTCTTCCGCTCTAGCTCGATTGGTGGATTATTCGCTGCCCGAGACGGCTTGGAATCTGCGTCCGTCGGGGTCGCGGAAGTTGCAGATGGTTCGACCGGTCTTCTCGACGTAGTACGGGTCAACCACATTTTCGACACCTTCCTCGCGGAGGTCTTCTGCAACACCTTCTACATCGTCAGCGGCGAAGGCGATATGGTTGATTCCTGGCACTTCCTCACCTTCGACAGTATGAACTTCGAAGATTGGACCGTCACCGTCGGCTGGTTGGAGCTCGTACGAAGTCCCGTGGTGTTCGGTCTGCCGGAGTTCCTCATAACCGAGTTTTTTGAGGAATCCCGCCATCTCTTCTGCGTTACTAGCCTCTATCTCGATATGGTCTATCTTACCAAGCACAATATTTCTTCAATGCCGATTTATTTATTTCTTGTGCTTCCTGCAACCGTGGTTTCCGCACACGGAGTCGGGTGTTTCTTCTCATACCACACATCCTCTCACCCTGTCTCTTCCTGTTAGATGTGGTTGGTGACTTCGTGCTACAGAGATGACGACGGAATGAGCCTACGCTTCGAAACTTTAACCACCCAGTACTGAGACTCACAAGCATGGAACTGACTGACAGTGTGTACGTCTTCCAGTTCGACACAGAGTACTTTGGAAACGACCGTACCTGGCACCCGGTTGGGGTCGAAACCGGGCGGGGGATAGTCCTATTCGACGTGGGTGGCCCCGGTGACGCAGACAAACTCGAAGCGGCGATGGAAGCTGATGGATTCTCTTTCGACGACGTCGACAAGATCGTTCTAACGCACCACGACTACGACCATCTCGGCTGTCTGGCTGAGGTGTACGAACGGGCGTCTGCTGAGGTTGTCGCCCACAAGAAGGCAGCACCGTACGTCACCGCTGAGATTCGGATGCTCAAGCGGCCGGAAGAGCCGTACCCAGGTGTTCCGGTCGACCTCCAGTTGACCGATGGGGAACGATTCCAGACGAGCGCTGGGACTGTTCAGGCCATCTTTACCCCCGGTCACGCGCCTGGGCACCTCGTCTTCTATCTCAAAGATGCCGGGGTGCTCATCGCAGGCGATCTCCTTCGGTCGGATGGCGAATTCCTGGGCGGACCCAAGCGGTCTGTCACACCCGACCTCGCGACGTCTCGAGACGCTATCGGGACACTCACCGAACTCGACGTCGAACAAATCGTCTGTTTCCACGGCGGACCCATCGAAGCGACAGGCGCAGACATCCAGCGTGTCTACGACGGACTCCTCGCTGAAGTCAGCGGCAACGCCAACTGAACACGATTCGCGGGACGGCGACTGTCTCCGCCGCGTTCTTTTATTATCACACTCCAACGACCTCGTCAGCCTCGCAGGTGGATTGTATCCAACTCGTCACAAGAGAAATGCACTCCAATACTGTGTTGGGTTTGTTGGGCAGACGCCGTTCTCAAGCAACCTCACAGATTCGACGTCGACAAAATGAGGAGGTTCGGTTAGCTCCGCCAGCGGAACAGATAGGTTTCTAGTGGCTTCAGGACGCCGTATTCGATGGTGAGCACGACGACGATAAACGGGATGAGGTACGCGAACACCATGACGAGTTCACCCTGGTCAAAGTAGTACCGGAACATAGCGCCAATACCGGCCGAGAGGCCAAATACCTCTGCGAGGACGACCATCTTCCAGACCATCCCGAGGATATAGCGATAGCTTCCGAAGAGGTACGGGAGGAGATGGGGGATGTAAATGTGTCTCCACACCATGACCTTGCTTGCGTCGAACGCATCTGCCATCGTCAATAGATCGACGTCTACGTCCTTCGATCCCTCCCACATATTGACCATCCCGAACGGGGTCGACGCCACGACGACTGCAAAGATGACGGCGGTTTCACTGAAGTTGAACCACACCATCGACAGCAGGATAATAACCACGGTCGGTGTCGTCATCCAGAACGGTAACCAATTAGAGATACTGTCTTCGACGAGGTCGTTCGTCGACATGAGGATGCCACCGGCCATGGCGACGAGCAGTCCAACCGTGCTAGAGATGAACGCGCGCTGAAGCGTCAACTGAAGGTGGTCTAGCGCAGTGAGTCCTCTGAAGTCCTCAGTAGTGAGTATCGTCACAACTTGTTGGAATGTCGCCCCCGGCGATGGAAGCTGGCTGGGATTCGCGATGAGCGTCGCCGCGACGTACCAGGTGAGGATGATGACGGTGAGCGGGACCAGAATCTGCTTTACCCGCGTGAGGATCCGACTGGGGAGGTTCTCTGGTAGAGCGTCAAATCCGGAGTCTAACGAGGTGATGACTCCATCGTCGACTTCCGACGTCACGTTAGTCTCCCCCATTAGCATCCACCGCGACGCCGTCTCGGGCTGTCCCGGCTTTGAGAGACTCCATGTGGTCGAAGAACTCGTCCATGAGGTCAGACTCTAACTGGAGAAGTTCCGAGTCATCTGGGTCTCGTGGTCGCGGAATATCGACGCTCACCTCGTTAAAGATTTCGCCGTTCGTGTCGAGGAAGATAATCTCGTCAGAGAGATACACTGCCTCGCTGATGTCGTGTGTGACGAATATTATCGTCTTGCCGGTTTCTTGCCACAGTTCGATGAGGTCTTGTCGAAGGTTACGAGCAGTAAGTTCGTCCAAATCACTGAAGGGTTCGTCCATCAGGAGAATCTCGGGGTTGACCGCCAACGCCCTCGCAATGCCGACGCGCTGCCGCATACCACCGGAGAGGCGAAGCGGGTACGTCTTCCTCTCGGATGCGAGCCCGACAGTTGAGAGCGTCTCGTCAATCATTGAGTCATGTTCCGTCTTCGGGACGTTCTGCGCGTTCAGCGCGAACTTGATGTTGTCTTCGACACTCCGCCAGTTGAGCAACCGAGGCTCCTGGAAGACGTATGCGATCGGTAGTTCTTTCGGGTCGATAGTTTCGCCACGCCAAACTATCTCACCCGACTGGTACGTGTGCAATCCGGCGAGGATATTCAACAGCGTCGACTTCCCACAGCCGGACGGTCCCATGATACTTGTGAACGACCCCTCTTCGACAGTCGCGGTGATGTCATCTAGGACGACGAAATTGTCGCCACTCTCCGATTCGAACGTCTTCGTGATGTTATTGAATTTGAGTTCCATTTTATGCTCTCCTCTCTACTTCTTCTTCGAGCTCAGGGCGCCACGCGAACGAACGGTCTTCGAGTCGCTTGAACCCTCGCTCCACACCATACATCAAGACCATTACCGGAACTGCCCAGGCGATAATCATATCGGCTCTGAGGGTTTGGAAGTAGTAGCTAACCACGTATCCGACCCCACTCGTGGCGCCGAACACTTCAGCGACGAGCGCAATCTTCCACGAGAGAGCAAACGCGAGTCGCGCCGATGAGAAGAGGAATGGCAGGAGGTGCGGGATGTGAATATGCTGCCACTCCTGAATTCGTGACGCGTCAAACGTATCCGCCATTTCGACGAGTTCGTGATCTACTGACTCGGCCCCTTTCCAGATGTTCACCGCCACGTATGGTGTGACCACGAGGGCAATCACGAGGATGTGGACAGTGTAATCAGTGATGCCAAACCAGAGGATTCCCATAAATGCCCAGACGACTGCTGGAAACGTCATTATCGCCATCACCGGTGCGGTGAGATATTCTTCTACGGGTTTGTAGATTCCCATGGACACACCAAGTATGGTTCCGATTGACATGGAGATGAGGAACCCAAGTGCAATGCGGACGAGGGTCGGGACAACGTTACCCACAAATTCGAATTGATCGCTGTTCATAACCACGGTTACGATGTTTTCGAATAGTTGTCCTAAACCTGGAAAGACTGTTGGGTCGAACGAGAGAGATACGAATTGCCAAATGCCGAAGAACAGCAAGATGGCAACCACACTCGGATGAATGATTCTTTCGTTTAGTTTCCGGACGAGTGTGACCCCGAACAACGGTTGTTGTGACATGGATCTATATTCGTCCGTGGTCTAGTTGACTTTGTTCTCGAGGTCCTCAGTAGTGAGGAACTGGTCGGTGCCGGGTGCCGATTCGATACCGCCCTGTTCGGCGACGAGTTTCCAGAGGTCGGCATTCGCTTGCACCCACTCCTCGTTCCATTCAGTGGGGAATAGTTCGCCGTTGTTTACCATTTGGCGAACGACCTCAGTTTCACCTTCCGACGAAAGATCGATACCACCGACCGCCCCGTACTGACTAATTGCCGAGTCGAACTCGTCACGGAACAATTCGACTGCCTCGGCCCAGCCCTCCCAGAAGTCTAAGACTGCTTGGGGGTTGCTCTCGAGGAAGTCATCGTAAACACCGAACATCGTGACCGATGGGGGGTAGCCGGATTGTTCTTTCCACTGGGGTACAGGGTCGTAGATGGAGCGCAGATCGTCATTTGCGAGCGCCTTAATTGTCGAAGAAGTGAACAGAAGCGCAGCGTCAACCTCCTTTCCTTCGTCGAGGAAGTTGTACAGCGTCGACGTTGAGGAGTCAACGATCTCTTCTGGATCGTTCAAGAGGTCGAAACCAAAGAGTTCTGCCCATTGTGCCACGTAGTATCGCGTCGTCGATGAACCACGGCCGGGGACACCGAGGACTTTGCCCTCAAGGTCTTCTGGCTTCTCGATATCAGAACCAGCAGGAACGAAACACTGGTTGATGAAATTCATCGTCTGTCCGAAGCACTTCACTGGTGTGTCTCCTGCCAGATTCGTTGCCATCGGTAATGAGGACAGAGGAGATACTCCCGTCGCGAGGTTTTGAGAGAATGTTCGAGTGAACTTTCCGAACCCAGTAACCTCCATCTTGAGGTCAATGCCACGGTCTTCCCAGAGGTTCTGTTCTCGCCCGTAGAAAAACACGGGGACGAACATGGAGCCTTCGAGGTTCATCGTTTTAATCTGAGTCAAATCATCGCTGCCCGACCCATTCCCGTCAGAGGAACTACTGGAACCGGTACAACCCGCGAGTGCAGCCGTTGCGAGCGATGCTCCACCTGCGATGACGCTTCGTCGGTTGACCCTAGGACTGACTTCTGCAAGATTGTTATTGCCAAACATGCTGTCGTGACTCCAAGTTAATAGTAATGATTAATAAATCTATTGGTGAGTGGGTGTCATCTTCTGCCAGACTCACCGAGGAGAACGATCTGAGCGCGCTTTATCCACGTCCAACGTCGAACTGTTCACCAGGATTCAGTTGTCTGTTGCGACACCAAGGTACTCGTCGGAGACTGCCTCACCCCGGAGGAGTGCGAGTGCGTTATTCGTGAGAGTATCGATGGCAGTTTCACGGTACTCCTGAGTCATAGCCGCGGTGTGGGGTGTCGTTACTACGTTTGAGAGTTCGTGGAGTAGTGAATCCGACGGGAGCGGTTCTGTCTCGTGGACATCGAGACCGGCACCCATCAGGTCACCTGCAGTCAGCGCATCAACGAGCGCATCGGTCTGTACAATCGGCCCCCGTGCCGTGTTGACGAGAACTGATGAATCCTTCATCATCGCGAACTCCTCTGACCCGAACAGTCCACGTGTTTCAGGAGTAAGTTCGGCAGTCACACAAACTACATCACTTTCACGTAACACGCGCTCGAGCGATGTGAGTTCTGTTCCCGTTACTTCGCCATCGATCTCTCTCACATAGGGGTCAAAAGCCAATAATCGGGGTTCGAATCCGGCGAGTAATTTGGCTACCCGTCGACCGACGTTCCCGTAGCCGATCAGCCCCACCGTTTTCTCCCACACTTGTGTACCGAGCGGTGCTTCGTCGCGCCACTTCCCTGCCCGAAGCATATCTTGTGTCTCACTAATGCGGTGCGTCACGGCGAGAGCGAGGCCAACAGTATGTTCCGCAACGGATAGTGCGTTCATCCCAGGGGTGTGGGTAACCGTGACATTACAGTTGCGGGCCGTATCGAGGTCGATGTTGTCGATTCCAGTTCCAATCTTCGCGATCAAGTCGAGGTTGGTTGATTCGAGGACGTGCGCAGAGAGAGGAAGGCGCGACGTCGTGAAGACGACGTCGACCTCATTGAGCGCATCAATTAGTGCATCCTCGTCATTTGGACCGCCGATACTGAGGTCGACCATGCGGTCGACGTTCTCACAGAGTCGGTCACGTGGTTGGATATCTCGGTCTACAAGCCCGTGGTAAGCTGGCATCGAAACAAACAATGGAGGCCAAGTAATTACACGTTTTCATTGCTACAATGGACAGGAGCTGCAATACGTGGTTTAAGCCCATATTCCCCAGCATATTTCGACGTCAAAACGTGTCCGAATGTGCGATGCTCAGTTCGAGTTCGTTGACGAAACTCAGCAACGTCGTTCTAATATCTTCGTCGATCGGGTCACCTTTCATACGATGATACGGACCAGTTACGGAACACGCACCCAGCACTTTGCCATCGGGGGCGAGCGGAGCAGCAATGGCAACCAGCCCCTCGACGCTCTCACCCAAGTTGTACGCGTAGCCACGCTCACGGACCTGCGACAGCTCTTCCATAAACTGGTGCATATCAGTAATGGTGTTATCTGTTACTTTCGGTAATGGCCCACCCCCGAATATACGCTCCACCTTCTCACGCGTGTGTTGTGAGAGGATACATTTCCCCGCCGCGGTCTCGTGTGGATAGAGTCGTTTGCCAATTCGAGTGCGTGTGGGGACCCCCCGATTCCCGCTTTCTCGAAACAACGTCGTCGTCCGGTCGTTCTCAAGGACAGTATAGATACTCGTCTCATTGGTCTCGACAGCAAGTTCTTGCATTTTGTCCTTGATGATTCTAGAACCAGGATGATTGTATCGGAGTTGGCCACCGATATCCAGGAAACGAAGTCCAAGTCTGTATAGGTTCTCTTCTCGGACGACGTAACCACTTTGCTGGAGTGTCTTCAGGTGTTTAAACGTGCCACCTTTGGACAAACCTGCCTCAGATGCGACTTCAGTAACTGTTGCGGTGTTGAGTTTCTGGAGTGCATCGATGACGGTGTACGAAGTTTCGACTGATCCAATCGTCGGTGTTCCCCCTGACTGACCTTTTTTTGGAGTCGTGTCTTTATCCATGATACTTGGTAGTGTTGGATAAGCACTTAGTATTTTTTATCAAGAAACAACTATGATAATCGTTTACTACTGGGATACTTTGTCCCGCTCTTCAATCGAAAAACCGGTCCGCGTACCGACTGTGCCGCGAATCCGATTCTGAGATTGTTTCCTATCAGAAACCGATCTTCAACACTCAAGTTCCCGAGTAAGACCACTATAGATGGTTTTATTTGGATACATGGACAGAAATGAGTTCTGAAACATATGATTTATAAATTATTTTGTACACTAAATATTCATGATGGTGTTTACCACGAGGAAACAGAAAACGGTTGGCGCCAATAATATCTCGATGATGCGGGGAGACGGCCACAACCTGTCCTGCAGACAAGACACCTCAACGAGTCGATGATTGGAGAACTCTTCTTCAATCCCCTCCATAAAATTACTACACTAGTGTTGTAATGCTAATGTGGGCCGTAACACAGCGCACAGAGTGATGCATGTGGAACCATGCACACACGAGACATCTCAACGAGTCAATGATTGGAGAACTCTTCTTCGATCTCAGCCATAAAATTACTGCTCTAGTATTGTAATTCTGCTTTGGTCTGTAACAGAGCGCACAGACTGGTTTGTGAACCATACACCCAAATTGATTTCGTGTGGAGTCAAACCATCGAATAACCATAATATAGGTTCAATTTTCCATATTGGGAAAGGCTATTTGGCTCCAAGTTGCTGTGGTTGACTAAGTTGTTTGCGCAACTTCTGGAGAAATAGACAGATTCTGATAGCCATCGGTGGGAGGTGAAAGTAACTCATATTCTTTGCAGAGGCCGATAATGGCCTCTTGCAGCCAGAATGACTTCCTTTTCGCTCTCCTCGCTCACGCATTCACCGTTCACCCCTAAAGTAGAATCCGATCCAATGTTCGTAGCGGGGTGCGACCTCTACAGGTATTTCATGATTGGCACGTTCTATGTTTTCTCCTCATTCATAACTGCCGTTCTGATCTCCTCTGTTAAGTCTTCCACAGCGGAGGCTAGTGTTCCAGCAAGTTCTTCATCACTTGGTAGAAGGTAAGGAGGACCAAATAGATCTAATGCTCCCAAAATCTCTCCTCGTGGGTCTTTGACTGTCACAGCAATCCCACGTAGACCTTCTAATGATTCTTGATCGTTTATCGCATACCCCCGCTCTCGAGTACGCTCTAGTTCATTGAACAACTCCTCGCGGTCGGTAATCGTATTATCTTGCGTTTTCGGTAGGCCCCATTCATCCAGTATCCCCTCGACACGACTCTTGGAATATTCTGCAAGGATGGCCTTCCCACATGCAGAGTTGTGCATATGATAGTATTCACCAACCTGAAACCCATCTACTGATGAACCTGTTGATTGGTCAAATAGAACGAGGATCCGGCCACTCTCTTCAACCGAAAAGCTAGACTGTTGGTTAGTCTTCTCAGCGATTTCTAATGCTTTCTGACGTATAAGCATATAGTCAGTTCTCTCTCGAGCTTGTTTTCCAAGGTGGAATAGTTTAATACCTAGATGATATTCGCCGTCTATTTTTGTAATATATCCACTTTCTTCAAGGGTTTTGAGATGAGTATAAAGAGTGCTCTCATGGAGATTCATGTATTCAGAGATAGTAGTGAGTTTCGCCCCATCGAGATCGTTAATAGCATCAACAACTTTTAATGATATCGCGGTTGTTTTTCTCCGTTCTGAATTCATAATTTTTCCACATTAGAAAGTAAGTGCCATACGCTATAGACATACTGGTTTAGTGCAACAATTCAAAGTGGGAAACATACCTGGGTGAAGACAGGCCGTATTGAAGTGTGTCTATTCTCAGCGTAAGCATCAGGTCCACTCGGTGACTCGAATCAAGGACGAAGTCAGCTTAGTTGCGTCGCTACCTATGGTGTCAACCAATAAAAAGCGAACCACACGGGCGACTCGGCGAAGGAGCGTGTGAGCTCGCGTCAGTCGAGAAGCGGTTCGTCGCGGACGGTGGCGGCGTAGCGGTCGCCCTCGTATAGCACCTCGAGTTCTGTTCCCGGTTCCGCGTACTCCGGCGGGAGATACGTATAGATGACACAGGAACCAACGGTGTACCCATACTCAGCGCTGTGGACATAGCCGATAGTCTCGTCGCCATCGAGTACCGGCCGGTGTGCGAGGACGGTCGCGTCCTCGTCGTCCAACGTCAAACAGGCGACCTTGTGCTCTATGTTATCTCCATTGGCTGCTGCAGCGACAGCCTCCTTGCCGATGAAGTCTGTGTCGAGATCAACAGCCCACCCGAGCCCAGCCTCGTAGGGATTGTGCTCAGTATGGAGATCTTGCCCCCAGAGTCGGAATCCTTTCTCGATTCGTAGGGCGTTGAGTGCTCCGTTTCCGTAGGGCCGGATGTCGTATTCTTCTCCGGCCGCCATAATGTGTTCCCAAAGTTGCTCACCGTACTCGGAGGGTGTGTAGAATTCCCACCCGAGTTCTCCTGCGTAGGAGACCCGAAGCGCCGTGACAGGCACGTTCTTAACGAAGAACTGTTGGCTCGTGAAGAAGGGGAACGCATCGTCTGAGAGGTCAACATCGGTTACCTTCGAGAGTACCTTCCTAGCATTCGGGCCGGTACAGACCATCGCAGCGAGGCTCGAGGTCACGTCGTTAACAACCACATCACTTGGTGCCTGCTCACGAACCCATGCAAGATGGTTGTTCCCGACCTCACGACCTGTTGTCAACACGAGGTACCGATCTTCACCGGTTCGAGTAACAGTAATGTCCGCTCGGACACCGCCTGCCTCGTTGCACATTAGGGTGTAACGAACATCGCCCACGTCAAGGTCCATGTTGTTCGTACAGAGATACTGGATGAACTCACCAGCATCACTACCGATGACCTCCATCTTGTTGAACGAGGTCATATCATGAAGACCGACATTGTTACGGACGTTTAGTGTCTCTGCACCCTCTATAGGTGACCAATATTCGCCCTCCCAACCTTCACGTTCCGGTATCTTATCGCCGTACTCAGCTAGGAGGTCCGCATTAGACTCGAACCACTGTGGTTCCTCCCAGCCAGCCTCGGCCCACAGTTCGGCACCGAGTTCCTTGTGACTGTGGTACATCGGTGTCCGCCGGATATCGCGCTGATGATCCGTCCAGACCCACTTGGGATGCATGATATTATAGACAATACGGTACTCTTCACCCCCGATATCGCGGGCAAAGTCCCAGCTTCCTTCGTGGTCATCGAATCGGTTGACGTCTGCGTGTGCAAGGTCAATCCGCTCGTTCTCCAGCCGTGGAACACCATTCTCCATCCACTCAGCAAGGGCTTTCCCAGCACCACCAGCATGAGTAACCCAGATACCTGTTGCCGTCCAGAGACCGTCGTACTCCTGAACCGGCCCAATCACGGGGAGACCATTTGGCGTCTCGGAGAACATCCCGTTGTATTTGTGTTCGAGTTCTGCTCCTTCGGTAGCTGGTAGGAGTTCGTCACTAGCCTGTCGCGGAGCCTTGTCCGGCCGGTCCGGATGGGTCGCGTTATCCATGTGATAGTCTGTGAACTCGTGAACAGACCCTTGTTCACCATCTGGCTCGTTGCCGCCGAGATCCTTTGGATTGGGAACGATTGGCTCGTGATTGTACGACCCGATGCCGTAAGCGTCCCCATGGGTACGGAAGTATAATGCGTTATCTTGATCGCGAAGAATTGGTCTATCAGGACTGGCAAGCAGGCGCTTAGCTTTCTCACCGGAGACATTCCGGTAATTCTCGAAGAGTGGATGGTTAGAGACATCAGTCGCGTTGTCAGCTAGCTCATCGAGTGACTCAGTAATTGTGTACTGATGTTCAACCGGTGTGATAGGGAGGTGAACGCCCAGCTTCTCGCCTAACTGCCGTGCCCAAATATTCGTCGCGATTACGACTTCGTTACAGTCGATTGTTCCTTTTTCAGTAATGACCGATTGGACCCCGTTGTGGTCCGTTTCAACGTCTTCGGTTCGTGTGTGTGGAACAAACTGGGCACCGTTCTCCATCGCCTCACGGGCTAAGGCGTCACAGGCAACGACACCAGAAACTTGGCCATCAGTCGGTGAGTAATATCCTCCTTTGATTTGGTCGCTGTCAACCAGCGGGAGTTTTTCTTCTACTTCTTCCGGCGTAAGTATCTCAGGGTCCGGGACCCCCCAAGATTTTGCCCACTCGACGCGCCGTTGTAGATAGTCCATCCGTTCATCAGTTCGTGCGACTTCGATCCCACCAACTTCATTGTATGCTTGTTCACCATCCTGTCCTTCTAAGTCCGAGTACAGTCTTCGGCTATACCGTGCGAACTTGCTGAGGATCTTTGGCTCGTCAGTCTGAAACATGATACCCGGTGCATGGGTCGAAGATCCACCGGTGGTTGGCATTGGACCTTGGTCGACCACGACGACGTCATCTCGGCCAAGTTCAGTCAGTTGATATGCAAGGTTACAACCGACGATCCCAGCACCGACAATAACAGTATCTGCCTCTGCCGGTAGGTTGGCATTTGTGCTCATAAACGACGTAAGTAGTTTACATACAGCAACAAATATAGCTTCCGGTAACCATGATATCTGTTACAAATGATGGACTAGACCGTTCAGCATGAATTTCCGACATCGCTCGAAAAGTACCCCAACATTGGCCTTAACGTGAGTGAGAAGCAATCGAGGTCTACTGAACCGACGTATTAAATTCTTCTTAAAGAACTACCGAAATGAAGGGAACGAGTAGAGAAGAGTCAGTTAGTCGTAGATGGGATACTCTTGAGTCAGTTGATCTATTTTACGGCTAATATTGGATGCTAACTCCTCATCGTCAGGGTTGTCGAGGAGGTCAGCGATGTAGTTCGCCACGTCTTTGATTTCAGGTTCTGTGAAGCCACGAGTTGTGACTGCTGGCGTCCCAATGCGGATGCCACTTGTGACGAACGGTGATCTGCTTTCTCCAGGCACGGTGTTTTTATTAATAGTTATCCCAACCGATTCTAACCGCTCTTCAGCGTCTTTTCCAGTTACGTTGGGATGTGAATCCCTGAGGTCAACTAGCACTAGGTGTTTGTCTGTTCCGCCGCTCACTACCGAGAGACCTCGATCCTGGAGGGTCTCTGCGAGACATTTGGCGTTGGCAACCGTTTGTTTAGCATATTCTGTGAACTCCTGTTGCAAAGCCTCTTTGAAGCCAACGGCTTTGCCGGCGATGTTGTGCATAAGGGGTCCTCCCTGACCACCAGGGAAGATTGCTTTATCAATTGTTTCAGCGTACTCTTCATTCGTTAAAATCATTCCACCTCTTCCTGCTCGGATGGTTTTGTGGGTGGACCCGGTGACAAAGTCGGCGATACCGACAGGGTTGGTATGAATATCAGCAGCAACCAGACCAGTAATGTGCGCGATATCAGCTAGGTGATACGCATCGACGGAAGCGGCAACACGACTGATTCTCTCGAAATCAAATTCACGAGGATACGCTGACGAACCACTAACAATTAGGTCTGGATCAAACTCGTGAGCAGCCGACTCAAGTTCATTGTAGTCGATGTACCCAGTCTCTGGGTCGACGCCGTACTGCTCAACCTCATAGAACTGCCCAGAGAAATTGACGTGATGTCCGTGCGAGAGGTGGCCGCCATGATTCAGATTTAACGAGAGAATTTTGTCACCAGGGTTCAATACGGCGAAATAGACTCCCATGTTTGCTTGTGTCCCGCTGTGGGGTTGGACATTAGCATGTTCGGCATCGTACAGTTGCTTTGCCCGGTCAATGGCAGCCTGCTCAATCGTATCCATGTGCTCACAGCCACCGTAGTACCGTGAATTTGGATAGCCCTCTGCGTATTTGTTGGTGAGGACACTCCCTTGAGCTTCGAGAACTTCCTCTGAGACGTGATTCTCTGATGCAATCATCTCTAGGTTGTTCTCTTGTCGGTTCTCCTCTGCGGAGATTGCGTTCGCTACAACTGCGTCTGTTTCAGCAAGGTTGCTGTCCAGCATACAAGGCTCAATCAGGTGCAGTCTGATAATAGTTCGCATGTCTTATGGCGATTCACATGCTACTGGTTGCATGTGACTACACCAACCTTTTTGAAGATAGCAATTGGCTCTTAATGCGATGGTTCGAACAATATCGACAGAGGAAGCACCAGCAGCAGTAGGCGCGTACAGTCAGGCAACGACTGACAACAACTTGGTCTTCACAGCAGGTCAGATTCCTCTAACCGCGGATGGAGTGTTAAAATCTGATGCACCGATTAAGGTCCAAACAGAACTTGTCATGGAGAACATTCAGGCCGTGCTTGCTGCCGAAGGGCTGTCAATGAATGACGTCCTCAAGACGACAGTATTACTCGATAACATCGACGACTTTGAAGCGATGAATGAAATGTATTCATCTTACTTCGGCGAGAACCCGCCCGCCCGAAGCGCATTCGAGGCCGGGAGGCTTCCAAAAGGCGTCGGAATCGAGATTGAAGCAATTGCCGAGAAGAAGTAAACAAGCACCAACAGTAGTGGTGCCCTAGTAACGAGGGAGTCATAGAACGATTACCACACCAAAGAGCCGGGTAACGCTGGGACGGCATGTGCTCAGCAGCCCTGCAAGGTAATCCTTCGATAGAGTCGTTGCTCATTGTAGTAATAGGAGGCTCGCGTTGTTTGAGCACCTTTCCTTCGAGTTTCTCAACACCACCACAGTCGCGTTATCGGTACAGATGTCCTCATCGGTGCAACAGTTCTCTTCTTCGTCATCGTCGTTACCCCCGCACGCAGTTGATCGATGAGTTCGACTTGTTGGTTTTCGTCGAGCTTCTGGGAACGACTACCCCCGAGATTCAGATGAGTTTGCCAAGGCCTTCTTGGTTCCAGTGGTTGGTGGCGGTCCGTCAGATTTCCCAACGTCATCGGTGTCCTCCTTCAGCGTAGTACCCTTGTACAACCGTACGATGAACACGAGGCGTTCGGATTCCGTCTCATAGTCTGCATCGCCGAAGACAATCAAGGTCATCTTCACTCAGGTATCGTACATCATGAAAAGAAAATTGATGAAACACCAAAATTTAATGCAGGAACAGTTGAGAAACAATTGGTGACATATGACAGAAGAAGCAAGTACGTCACGTGAGGAGTGGGGTACCCGATTCGGGTTCATGATGGCGATGATCGGGGCAATGGTCGGTGCGGGCAACATCTGGCGGATGCCATATACGACCGGAATGAACGGTGGAGGTGCGTTTCTCCTTGCCTACATCATTCTACTGTACCTCATCGCCATCCCTGGTTTGATGGCTGAGACGATGATCGGTCGGTACACCGGGAAAGGCGTTATCGGGACGTTCAAACAGACATTCGACAATCAAACCCTGCGGGGACTTGGGTTCGTAGTGGTTATCGTTAACTTCGCGCTGATGACTTACTACCTCCCACTCGTTGGTGAGATCCTGTACTATGCGGTCCATTCGGTGCTTTTCACCTTTATGGACCCCACGTTCCAGCCAGAGCCATTCTGGAACAACTTCATCAACTCACCTATATTAACCGTTGGAACCCACACAGCGGTGGCAATCAGCGTAGCCGTCGTCCTATCTCTCGGGATCAAAGACGGGGTTGAGCGAATGGCGAAGTATATGATCCCACTAATGGCGATCTCGCTCGTTGCCGTCGCTATCCGTGGTGTGACCCTTCCAGGCGGCGTCGAAGGGTTGGCCTTCGCGTTCAATCCCGACTGGGAATACTTCCTTCGTGGCGAGACCTGGGTTGCAGCGTTAGGTCAGGCGCTTTTCTCCACCGGACTCGGATGGGGGGTCGCTCTGACCTTCGGGAGCTATCTGCGTAAGCACGACGATGTGCCACTCGGCGGGGCGCTGTTCACGGCCGTCGGGAATACCAGCATCGGTCTGCTCGCGATTTTCGCGGTCTTTCCTGTGGTATTCGCCTTCGGACTGGAGCCCACCGCGGGAACGAGCCTAGCGTTCATCTCGCTGGTCGAAGTCTTCCCACAGATGCCGGGCGGCGGCCTGTGGGCAATTGTGTTCTTTTTTGGATTCTTCTTCGCCGCGTTCAGCTCTGCGTTCGCACTTACTGAGCCAATGGTGACCACTCTCAGCGAGGAGTTTGGCTATTCGCGGAACCAGACCGTCGGGGGCGTGGCCTTCCTCATCTGGCTTCTGGGCATCCCGAGCGCGATTTCCCAGGACATCTTGGGGACGCTAGACTACATGTTCGGGAACTTCGGGTTGCCGATTGCTACTCTGGCTGTCATCACGCTCGTGGGGTGGAAGTTCCAGCCTGAACGTAGTCGCGTCCTTGAACTGAACCGAAACGCCGATATCTACATCGGCTCTTGGTGGAACCCGATCGTCCAGTACGTCATCCCGGCCGTGATGCTCTTCATCATAGCTTATGGTGCGGTGACGAGCCTTGGGTCCGAGAATGAGACTCTTATGTTTGGTGGCCTCGCGCTTATGACAATCATCGTTACTATAAGTCTGGGGCTGGCGCAAGTGCTGAATATGCGTACTGAAAACGAACGATCTCCTGTTTCGAGAGGTGACTGATTATGGCACTAGCACCAATCACGTGGGTCATGATACTCAGCTCGATCGTCTTCCTCTGGGGGGTCGGCGGCTGGGCGATGTATCGCACGCTGGTTGACGAGGATCGGAAGGTCAAGCTCATCGAGCGTCAGGGAACGATTGACACCTACTCCCCGACCGCCCTGCGGGAACTCAGGAATTGGATAGATGCCAACCCTGCTGACCCCTACCATGGAGAGGCGGTCTATCGCCACGACGAGTGTGTCGAGATTCTCCGAGAGAACGATGCGTCGTTCTATGATTGGACGGACGCAGAAATCGAGTCTTTCGAAACGATCGGGGAGGAATCGACGGACAACTGACGTCCACTCCCACCGTGCGTGTTCCTCGCTCTGTGTTTGAGCCTCTCGTCGCAACCACTAACTACGAACGTGGAGGCAATTTGGGGGTGATCACGGTGTGAGGAGTTTTCTATGACCTCCTGTCCCAGTGACGTCAGCTATTTTTTTGTATCTCATAGCCCGCGTCACGAACCGACTCCATAATGCGGTCCGTCTGGTTTGGGCCGCTCGTCTCGATTTTAAAGTCGAGATAGGCTTCTCCAACGCACAAGTCATCAACCGATCGCACGTGGCGCACGTCTCGAATGTTTGCGCCGTGGTTAGCGATTATATTCGAAATATTCTCCATTTTTCCTGGTTCGTCGAGGATATGCACTCGAAGCTGAACCAGTTGGTTTCGGTATGTGAGACCGTGTGTCAGTACTGTTTGTAGATCGGTCATACTAAGATTACCTCCACTAAGTATTGGAACGACTGTCTCACCCGCCACATCAAGGTCGTCACTACGTATCGCGGCGATAGACGTGGCACCAGCGCCTTCTACCATCTGCTTTGTACGCTCTAACATGAATAGAATACTCTCGGCAACCTGAGTATCATTGACAGTAACAACTTCGTCAACGTACTTATTAATCTTCTCGTACGTTAACTCTGAGATCCCTCCTGTTGCAATCCCATCTGCGATTGTCTGTACGTCCTCGATTGTCTGGGGACCACCTTTTTGAAGACTTTGAGGTACTGTCGCTGCACCAGTCACTTGGACACCGACGATGCGTGTTTCTGGTGAGAGTTCGCCAATTGCAGTCGCAACTCCCGCGATGAGTCCACCGCCTCCGATAGGAATTACGACTGTATCGACCCCTGGCACCTGTTCAAGGACTTCTAATCCTATTGTGCCTTGTCCTGCAACGATTTCGGGGTCATCATACGCGTGAACAAACAGCGATTGATCCCCGGTGATCGATTTGGCGTGACTCATTGCTTTTTGAAATGTATGCCCGTGGAGTTCTACACTAGCCCCGTAGCCGGCAGTTGCATCGATCTTCGTCTGGGGCGCGTTCTTTGGCATGACAATCGTTGCATCGAACCCTGTCTTTGTGGCAGCGAGGGCAACACCTTGTGCATGGTTGCCAGCACTAGCAGCCACCACCTGTGTTGCTGAACTGCCCTGTTCAACGGCATTTTTGAGTTTATTATACGCACCTCTGGTCTTGAACGACCCTGTCCGTTGTAGATGTTCCATCTTCAACCGGACCACCGCATCTGTTTCAGCTTCCAAGGAGCGGCTTGTCTCGATGGGTGTTCGACGGACTACTGACTCGTCGTCGAGGTTCGATTCTGCTTTTTGAATCTCCGATAGTGATACACTCATAGCTCTAACTATTAGCTAGGCTGGTGACCAGCCTTGCTTGAATGATAATCTCTGTCGCTCTTCATATATTTGTGGGTAATGACTTCTCCATGTCGATTCGATATTTGTGTTCAAGAGACAGGGAATAAGCTTCTCTGATAAGTAGATGGGCTGTCGATTCATGACCGTCAGACTGGGTGCGTTCTAAAGCTCACCCTTTCACAGATGTCTCCAACAACACCCTTCGACGCACATCATTTCTGTTTACCCCTGCCGTTCTATCTGTTGGTTGGGTTAGCGACCGTTCGTTTGTACTTTGTTACACACACCTCTGGAACTTAGTTAACGGGGCAATTCGCTATCTCCCATCATTGTAGTAGTGTAAACCAATTAACACCGTTGTAGGATCTCATCAGCCATGTAATCTCCAATCGAAATTGAAGAGGTGACTCCGGGCAACACCATGAGTATATGTGCAGAGCGTTCACCGAACTCAAACACGGGGTCTTTGATTTGTTTTCCGTTATCGTCTATTAGATAATTAATTATTCCAACATAACTCTCAACCAGATCATCTTCAGTGACTTCTGGGAGAAGGCGCTGGCATTCAGATACGAATTTAGACTTACTGTATACCATATTCACATTGTCCCATGCGGACTTCATTGCTTCCTTAGAGCTCATAAATTTCCAGAAGTTACTCGAAGATATTGTGTCCGCAATCTTCTCGAAATTGACTTCCGTTTTTCCATATGTCTCCGGACCGAGGGCAAGCATGCCAGTAGGCCCGATAATTACCTTGTTATCTGGACGCCGAGTGAAGTGGATTCCAACGTCCTCGATACGATCAGGTCTTGGAGTGGGGTACACGTCTGTCTGTATCAAATCACGTTTGTCCGGTTTGAGTTCATAATACTGACCTCGCAACGGAAGTGCCTGATACTGATTACCAATCACACCCATCTCTCGAGCGAGTTTAGCAGCATGAGCTCCAGTCGTATTCACTAGATAGCTGGATTCAATAACTCCCTTGTTGGTCTCAACCCGTATCAAATCCGATTCATTATCGATCTCGTTTACGTTATATCCTAGGAAGAAATCAACGCCATTCCCCATCGCTTCACTAGCTAAACTATGGACAATCGGCAAAGAGTCAACAGCCCCGGATTCTGGGGCGAACAGCGCCGCTTGTCCATCAATATGGGGTTCTTTTTCCGCGAGCTCACTTCCAGTAAGGAGTTGTTTTTCGATGCCGTGCTGAGACTTTCTATCCCTTATCTCTTCGAGCCGTCTCTCCTCTTCGTCGTTCTTCGCAACAACCAGCAGGCCGTAATCCTTGTAATGGATATTATTTTGACGGCAGTACTCTTGGATATCTCTCAAACCTTTTTCTGCGAAATGACCCATACGCGGGTTTTCTTCAAAGTCAAGCACAATACCTGGCGTGAGAACTCCGGAGTTCCGACCACTCTGGTGAGAGCCAACATGGTACTCTTTTTCGATTACACAAATCGACTTGTCAGATTTTTCTGACAAGTGTTTGGCAACTGAACAGCCGTAGATGCCTCCACCAACGATGGCTATGTCATAGCGAGCCATACCCAATGTTATGGGTAGGCGTATATATTTGTTTTGCTTATTGATGTAGATTCTTGAGATGATAGTTTCACGGAAATACTAAGTTCCGTTCTCAGCGAGCGACGTGCGTCCCCCCGCGAAAACAGCACAGGGCAAACGACTGGAAAATGGCGACAAGTAGGTGTGCACCATGTTACCTCCAACAAAACATCACGACATCTTGTTAATACCTTGGAGTACACGAGTGTGAAGTCAGCGGACAGGCCACATGGGACCACGGGAGTCAGTACTATGGCCTTACTCCAACTAGGGGATAAAACGCAGCGTCGAACAACCCTTCACCCTCATGGCACGAAATCAGTTGGCGAAACCCAGTCAGAGTCAACACCTCAGCACGCGCGCGTACGAGCTAGAGTTATCGCCCCCTTGATGAAGTGTGTTTTTGGGGCCAGGATCTCCAAATCGAGGCCAGGCGTAGAGTAAGGAGGGTAGTTCACAAGGTAGCTAACTAGTATATCCACTCGTACCTTGGGTCACCGTCGACGTTGCCGCATCAAGCGTGGTTTGTTGGGTACTGATGTTGGTTAGTCATTTACGCTCACTTCTCTGTCTGAAGTGGAGCTAATACTTAGCACACCGTTCTCATGAGATAGGTAGCCAACGACGATCATGGTAGCCACAGTTGCCAGCAGCGAGAAAATCGGGAAGTAATCTGGGAAGAGCAACTTGTTTGCCACGGTACTCATTATTCCGATGAGAATCGTCGCGAATACCGCTTCACTAGTGGTTTTATTCCACCAGAGAGTAGCGACAAGTGGGATTCCGAAGGCTGCAGCGAGACCCATGTATGCAAATTGAATGACAGCGAAGATCGTCGATGAATTCACATACGCAAGGGCGACACCGATCGTGGCAACGACCGTCACCACAACTCGGCCTAGGTAAATCAGCTTTTTCTCACTAACGCCAGGGTTGAGAACGTTCCTGTAGTAGCTCGTGAAGTCAGCTGAAACAACGAGCATCATCGAATCAGTCGTAGACAGGATTACTCCCAGAATCCCAGCAACAAGGATGCCACCAATCACATCGGGGAACATACCTTGCATAGCTACTAGCCCGACCGTTTCTGGGTTACCCACATCTCCAAAGATTATCCGACCCGCAACACCGATGAAGAGCGGACCAATGAACGAGATCGTCATCCACGTTACCGCAGTTACTGATGCAGCGCTAATATTCCGCTCAGAGTTGATTGCTTGCAAGCGCATCAATCCGTGGGGCTGACCGAGAAGTCCGAGTGCAAATCCGTACCACGTGAGTGCAAATAGAAGGAACTCTGATAGACCGAGGCCCGGATTGGCGGAAACCAACGTCGGGTCGATTGCTTGGGCCTCAGAAATAAACGCAGAGAACCCACCGATATGCATGATCATGATGATTGGCAGCACCACGACTGCCACGATGGCAAGCATACCCTGAATAAAGTCTGTCCAAACTGATGCATCAAATCCTCCTAGCAAGACGTACGCTAACACCAGTGCTCCACCGATCACAATACCGATGTTGTAGTTGATTCCGTATAGCGTATTTACTGTCTCGCCAACCGCAATAATCTGTGCACCGATGTATACGGTCATGAATATTGCAATTGCGAGTACACCCATGGTTCGGATCCAACTGCTCAATCGGTTATGCTTGAAGTACAGTGACAGGTGGTCTAGGACCGTTTGGCTATCCAACTCTTCCGATTGCCGTCGGAATTTAGACCCGATAAATCGGTACACAAAGAGGTGCACAAATGTAATCGGGACTGCGTACCATAACCCAGATAGCCCAGTTGTATACCCTACTCCGACCCACGCTAACAGAACGAATCCACTTTGGAGTGAGGACGCATCTGAAATTGCAATCTGTGTCACTCCTACATCTCGACCACCCAACATGAAATCGGATATTCGTTCCGTTTCACTAGTGACATAGAAGTAGACCCCGATACCGAGGAGCCCAACTATGTACACTGAGACGACCATAAGCGATAGTGAAACCATTATCTGTACCCCCACACAGCGATGTAGCCGTTTGCACGACGTTTATCGATTAAGTAGAGAGCGAGTGCAGTAACTGGTACCAGGCAAGTGAGCGCCAGTAGGAGTAGCATCGGAACTACCCCTGACGATCTAGTCGGGAGTTGCATGAAGACGCCGTACACTCCTACTGGTAGCAACCACACTAGTATGTTTACACCCAATACTTTCCATGGAAATTCGTTCTCGAGGCCATCCGAGTAGCTATCATGTGACACGGCATTCTCACACATGGTAGTCTAGTATATATATCTAATGATTACTCTACTATCTGCTTTGTCTGCATTGATGTCAACCACCTCCCTGCAATTCGAGCTTCGCTAATCTGTGTACCCAAAAACTAGTGTATTAGTACTTCCACGTGTTGCCGTATCGATTCACACATTGACGCGACGTCTACTTCTCCTATGGACGTTGGTATAGCGTGTCGACCGCAAGTTCACCGATTCAACGTAATGTGGCAGTATGGAACTGAGAACAACAGCTGAGACTTCACGACTTCATGTAGGTATGTGCACGACAAGAAAATATCTGGAGATACAATGTTGTTTTCTATTATAGAGAGTTTTATAAGCAATTTTGCGCTGTCGTTCTTTGTGGGTTGATTCAGGGCGTGATAAAGTTGCACAGCTATAGGCTATGGACTAAATTTTCTTCCATGGCTAATTCCTATTCACCACACTAGAATTACGGAAATATGATTGTAATGTACACCGGATTTTCTATTACACACCTAGTAGTGTAAGGAATAACTCTGGCACTAACGTAACAACGATCTCAGATTTTTGCCGCACCACTTTCCTAATTTCCAAAATCAAAGTGTTTATAACTACATGTCATTTTAATTTGCCAGTTCTCATAATTATTTTTATATGAATCAAAAGTTCAAACTGATTCGGCTCGTCAGAACTACCGTAGAACACGGTCCAGATAAATTCTGATAATCAAGATATTCTACGTTTTACTAGCGACAGTAGCCACCACATCCGACTGACTTGCCAGATAGCGTTCCCCGAAAGGCGGTGACAAGCAACATTCCGAAACTATAAAGTTGGTGTGACTTTTCTACCGTAATATGGCGACTACAAATGCGTCACTCGAAGAGTTAACTTCGCACGAAGACGCGATTAATGACATCGTTGAAGAGCTCGAGTTTGAGGCTTGGATCGATGGAGAGTCGGTAGAGGCGGACAGTAAAAACACGTTTAGAACCCTCGACCCAGCTGTGGACAAGCCAATTACGGAGGTTACTCAATGTGGCTCCGCTGAAGTTGATGTTGCGGTTAACGCAGGATGGTCGGCGTTTGAGTCTCAGTGGAAAGAGACAACGCAAACTGAGCGAGCAAAATGTCTCTTAGAATGGGTCGATGTTCTACGCGAACATGAAAATGAGTTAACTCTTCTAGAGGCGATCGATACCGGGAAACCGCTTAATGATGCGCGCTGGGAAGTACAGGGCGGTATTGACACAATAGAGTATTATGCATCCATCATTCGAACCCACGGAGGGCGTCAAATTCAGGCGAGTACTGACGCAAATATTTACACCCGGAAAGAGCCATACGGAGTTGTTGGACAAATTACTCCGTGGAACTTCCCAATGTGGGCATTCGGCTGGAAGATTGGACCATCGCTTGCTGCCGGGAACGTATCTGTGTTAAAACCATCACGATACGCCCCACTCACTTCAATCCGCGCAGCACAACTCTCGAAGGACATTCTACCCGATGGCGTTCTTAACGTTCTGCCTGGGAAAGGAAGTGAAGCCGGTGCGGCGCTTTCTGAACACGACAAAGTTCGAAAAGTCGCCTTTACAGGGAGTGTAGAAATCGGCAAAATCGCCATGAAAGCTGCGGCAGATCATATTGCACCCGTGTCGCTAGAGCTGGGTGGAAAGTCACCATTTATTGTATTCCCTGATGCCGATCTCGACACAGTCATTTCTTCACTCAGTACTGGCATCTTCTACAGCACGGGTGAAGTCTGCGAAGCGGCGTCTCGGGCAATTGTTCACGAGGATATTGTCGATGAATTCACGGAACGCTTCGTCGAGGAGGCAGAGTCGTACGTAGTTGGTGACCCACTTGATTCCGAAACCACGATGGGTCCACTAACAAACAAAGAACAATTCGAGTCGATGAAAAGGTACTGTGAACTTGGTCAGAAGGAAGGTGCAACGCTGCTCACCGGTGGTGAACCGTACGAAACCGACCTTGATGGCTGGTTCTGGAAACCAACTGTGTTTGCTGATGTCGATAACGACATGCGAATCGCTCAGGAAGAAATCTTCGGACCCGTTCAGACAATTAACTCGTTCAGTACCTACGACGAAGCAATTGAAATTGCGAATGATAGCCGGTACGGTCTCGCAGCTGGCGTCGGTACTGAGAATAACTCTATTGCGCAGAACGCGATTAAAGACCTTGATGCAGGAAGTGTCTGGATCAACGGTTACGGTCCTATACTTCCTGAGACGCCGTTTGGTGGCTTCAAAGACTCCGGGTTTGGGAATGACCTCGGAGAGGAGGCCCTTGAACACTACTCACGAACAAAAACGGTCGGCATCAACTTTGATGAGCCTCAAATATAGAATAAATCTCCGTTGACGTCGAACTCGAAGGCTGGTAGTTCAGTCTACAGACCTCTTTTTGTTCACTAATCACATTTTCAAGCGCGTGGTTCATATCTCTCGCCATCTACCAGAGAAATGAAGCAAATAACAACCCAACACATACTTATTTACGATATGATGATCACCTTTGTAACGACTATGGAGAAGCTGACCCATGGGGTATACCCAGCGATAGTGACGCCATTCGACGAGAATGACAACGTAGACTACGATGCATTTGCTGAGAATATTCGTCGCCTTGAACACGCAGGAGTGGATGGAATCGTTCCTTGCGGGTCTACCGGTGAGCGTCCGACAATTGGTCTAGAAGAGCACAAACGCATTATTGAATTTGTGTCTGAAGAGGCAACTACACCAGTCATTGCAGGTGCCGGATCTCCATCCACCAAGGAGACTATCGAACTTATTCAACACGCTGAAGATGTCGGTGCTGATGGGGCGCTTGTCATCGGACCGTACTACAGTTCACCCAGTGATCAGGGCCTGATCAAGCACCATCGAGAGGTTGCGAATGCGACAGACCTCCCGTTACTCCTGTATAATCATCCGGATGGTATGGGGTTTAGTCTGTCGCCCGATGTCATTGTCGAACTCGCAGAACACCCGAATATCGTCGGCATCAAAGAATCCGCAGGTGATATGCAGTTAGTCAACGAACTCTGCAATCGAACTATCGATACTGAGTTCGATGTTATGACTGGATGGGACTCGCTATTACTCCCCGCTGTCAGCGTTGGGTGTACCGGAATTATCGGTCTGGGTTCGAACATTTTCCCTGAAGATGTGAAATTCATCCTAGAAAACGCAAAAGAAGAGAACTATTCTGAGGCATTCGAAAAGCATCATAAGATTGTGGCACTCGAGCGGGAATTAATGACCGAACACCCATCGATAACTGTGAAATACATGATGAGTTTGCTTGGCTTCCTCGAACCTCATGTCCGCAAACCCCAATATCCACTAAATGATGAGCAAAAGACGGTGATTCGGGACGCTCTACAAGCATATCAATCAGGATAGAGCTCTCGGTCCCGTAATTGCGACTGTGATGGATAGTTTTCTTCAATCGTTTGTATTTTTCCGGGGTCAGCTAGTCTGAACCACTCTATAACCGTTGGAGTTTCACATTACTGCCTGCGTCGTGCTGTTTCGACTGTTTGGAGGATTGTTGCGTTTTCTGGCACATCATGAACTCGAATAATGTTTGCACTACGTTCTACTGCCATGGTTGTCACCGATAGGGCTGGGAAAAGCCAATCGGGGCCCTGATTGTCGATAATTTCGAACATCGATTTCTGTGAGTGCTCCACCATGACTGGACAGTCGAGAGCTTGAAACTCTTCGAGTCTATCAATGAGTTCAAAATACTGTGCAGGCCCCTTTCCGAACCCAAACACGGGGTCAACGATAATCTGCTCGCGATTATACCCGCGCGTTCTGCAAGTAGTACTTTCTCTGAAATTGCTCGTAAGGCTTATTCCGAACAGATATTGAGAGCGCGTTGAGATGCTGAAAGCACATGGTGTGGGTCCGGTCCAGAGAACTCGGTTACGCGAGTTTGATTACTAATTCGTTCCGGGAGAGGAGACGAGCCTGAGCGAAGAACAAGAGAATTTGATTGCGCCAACAGGTATCCATTTATAGTTGCTTGTTCTCATATTCCATAAGATGACTAGTGAAACTGTTATCGGATGCCGCACATGGGGGGTACCTTACTTCGAGCCTGTCTGGGACGGGGCGATACACTAACAAGATTTTCTCATTGCTAGAGGTAACAATGGAAGGGATAGATGTTTTGTGGAATAGTCATGCAAACGAGACGGTCATCAATGGAGTAATAGCGTCTGAACACCGAGCAGAGGAACTAGCACACGAACACAATGATGAGTGACGTACGACAAGAAAAAGAAGTTAATCAAGCAAGACGGCTTGCAGCAGACGCTGACCGTGTAATCGTTAAGGCAGGGACGAACTCACTCACCGACGAACAATCGAACCTAGACGACAGGAAACTCGACAAGCTTGTTGACGACATTGTCAGTCTTCGTAAGCGAGATAAGGACGTAATCCTCGTCTCGTCGGGTGCGATTGGTGCTGGAAAAGGTAGAGTGGGATATTCCGAAACGAACGTTGAACAGGCTCAAGCGCTGTCAACGGTCGGGCAGAGTTATCTCATGCGGTGGTTCACGGAGAGCTTCGGGCGCCACGACCAGAAAATTGCGCAGTTACTGTTGACTCAGCATGATCTCGATAAGCCAAAGCGATTTACTAACATTTGTAATACAATCGAGACACTCCTTGGATGGAATGTCATCCCTATTATCAATGAGAATGATGCTGTTGCAACTGAGGAGATTCAAATCGGTGACAACGACATGCTCTCGTCGTCAATCGCAATCGACATTGACGTCGACTTACTTGTCACGCTAACGGACGTCGGAGGCGTCTATACTGGTAACCCAAAGGTAGATTCTACCGCAGAGCGGATTGAATCTGTCGGTCAGAATTACGATGACGTGCTGGCGATTACCAACGAGAGTTCAACGAACAAGTTCGGCGGTATCCAGACGAAAGTTCAGGGTGCACGTGATGTGAGCGAACACGGAATCCCGGCAATCATCGCGAAGTCCACCGAAGAGAGCGTCCTCGAAAAAATCGCCGCTGGTGAATCGGTTGGCACAATATTTGTTCCGGTAAATGGAGTCGCCGATCACTAAGAAAACAGCAGAAGTCAAAGTACAAGAGGCCCAGACAGCTGCACTTTGAGGTTGCAAAACTCTCTGACGATGAACACGCCACGATTGATGTCGATTCTCCGAGATTGTGGACTACCCCTCCGCTCAATTCGGTATAGCGCCATGTGATATACTACTGATTTGCACGCTCAGGCCGCTAATTTACTAATTGCAGTTGTGTAAACTCCACTCCCGCACAAGCCGAAGTATTAACTCACTGTGAGAAAGTCGGTGAGTAATGAAAATCTCACATTCAGAATCACCCCAATACGGAGCGATCAGGTTACTCCCCGGTGAGCAGGCGTGAATTCGGAAACTGACTCCAAGGGTTCGAGCGTTGAAGAGACAGTTTCAGACGAAGGGACGAGAGAGCGCCGCTACAAGTGGTCACAAATGACCCTCGACGAACTTGTCGACGTCTACTGGCAAGACATCGCGCCGAAACGATATCGCGGCGGGTTCGACGAGGACCGCGACGTCCCGACCTACGAGTGGCTCACTGAACACGGATACAGTGGGATTGCGTACGCGCTCCGCGAGCATCACGACCTGACGCCCATGCAATTCTTCGTCGACGTCGTCGGCCTCGAAGACGAGGATTCGGACGAATGGGAGTGGAACATTGACCACGACGACACGGTGAACGCGCTCGAAGCGTACCTCACATCGATAGAAACCCGTGGTGGACGAGCAAAGAGTACCGTCGAGACCCACCGGACACGGTTGTCGAAGTGGGTTCGGACGTATCGAGAACTGCACGGGACTAGTGCGTTGCTCGAACCGCTGACTGAGTTAGACCAGCAGCCGCGAGAGATAGAACGGTGTCTTGCCGTCCTCGACGTGTTCGACGAGGAGCTATCGACGGACCGGTCGAAGCTCGAGTACCTGCACGTCGCCAGAGCGTGGTACGCATTCGTGAAGCGCCGGAAGTACGCGAAGTACAATCCACTCGCCGAGGCGGGTGAGGAGTTCGGATGGGAAGCCAGTGAGCTCGACCCACAGGCGTTATCGGCGTCGCAGGTGCAACGTGTCTACAGTGAGGTCGATTCGCCCGAAGCGGAGTTGCTCGTCGTTGGGCTTGCTGGGTGGGGGCTACGACCTTCGGAGGTTGCCGCATTGCACGTAGACCAGGTGGTATTGGATGCTGAAGACCCGCATCTGTCGTTCGGTGATGGAGAGCGAAAGAACGGCCCTGGTGAAGTGACGCTGTTGTATGGCGTGGACGTCGTCGCTGACCGGATCGATGCGCTTACCGACCGTGAGACGTGGAACGGGTATCTGTTCCCCTCTCGGTCGTCGTCGACGGGTCACGTGTCGGTGAGTACGGTTCGTCGTCGATTCAAGCAACTTGCTGACCGTGCAGAGGTGGTTGTCGATGGTGGTACACCTACGCCCAAGATGGGGCGGCGGTTCTGGTACTCGGCGTATCAGGAAGCTGTTGGGGAAGTTCTTGAAGGATTAGAGGGAGTTGCTGAAGATCAGGGGAGTTCGTCGACGGAGGTTGTACTTCGGAACTACCTGTCAAGAGAGCAAGAGCGGAAGGCTCGGCGTAGGCGGATGTATGAGAAGTTGGAAGCGGCGTTTAGTTGTTAGAGTGTATTTTGAACACTGGAATTGAGAAATCAGGACGTCGAAGGAGATAGATGGCAAAGTTTGATACATTAATAAATAGAGATAAAAAGCCGAACAAGGCCCAGCTAGTCTGGAAATTTTGCAGATGTGTCGAAGATATAAAAACAAAGGTCGGGATAAATATGCACAAAACCACAGTGATTCGACCAGGGTGTCGGAAATCAAACTTGGTTCTAATCGTTTGGTAATCTTTGAGATATGCAGGGATAATCCCATATCCGAGTAAACCGAGAGCCAAAGCTCCGATCCCAATAATAAGTCTCGCCTCCTCGCTCTTCCCAAATCGAAAATGCGCCCAAGTAAGAAGCCCGAGCCCCGCAATTCCGACAACCACATAAGTAAATAGTGCATACTGGTGTTCCGACAATATATCTTCTCGGCTTCGCAGTTGAGATCCTCCTCTAGAATCGCTTGTTTTCAACCCCGAAGGTACTTCTCCGCTACTTGGCTCTACTAATTGTATCCCAAAAAGAAAAACACGACCTAGAGCACGAGCCCTAGAAATTTCCTCCGACTCGCTCAGCAATTTGATTCGGCGCCACACCTGAAGCGACCGAAGAAGTAATAAAGAATCATAGATCCAGCGAATTTCTTGCCAGTACATCTCAAGACGATCGCGAATATGAATGACTTGGAGAAGAATACGACTCAATCCATTTAGAAATACTCCAGATATGAGGGTATAGGCACCTGAAACCGCCAAGAACAGGAATGGCCGGATGAGTAGTGTTTGTTCATCTACGTTACTTAGACTCACACTACCCAGCGTCGGAAATTCAAGCATCATCGCCCACCCTCCGGCCCCAACAAAGACCAAGCCAAGAGCAAGATCGACCAAATAGAATTTGTCAAAGGGGTCAAAGCCTGACAAACCACCAATAGCGTCAAGTAATTTGAAGATTACAGTGGTCCCAGCAACGACAACGAGCAACACAAGAGACGATTCAATAATCGAAAGCAAGACACCAATCTCACCGAGTGAAGATGCCAATAAAAAGACAAGGGCTGAAAGAATGAAAACACCTACAGAGAGTATTAGAAGCCGGATTCCGACACTTACAGCTTGTCTCGACCACTTAAACGTATATCTTAACACTCTGTCAATGTTTGAGCGCACTCCCATTCTATTAGTTCGATTATTTCAACATGAATAAAATTCATTTCCTTGAGACGTCCTCTACAGTGGTATATTTCCTTACTTAATGGCGCTAATAGATGGGTCAAACAAATATTTCCTAACCGGAACGGACCATACTACATTCACTAACAAGCGTCTTGCCATCAAATGAATATTAACAAGCATGACTCACCGCAGTCGTGAGGGTATCAATAGAGCCACATTTTACTACAGATAGTCACTCCTCATCACCTAATTCATACTCAGTGGATAGCCGTGTCCCAAGGGGCCGCTGTTTGTCTTCCTGAACATCTTGTTCTTGGACCATCTGGTTCATGCTCATGTCGCCAAATTCGGAAATCACATTGCGTGCCCGGTCTCGTGTAGCTTTGAATGAGTTATCTAGGTAGAGCTTCGTTCGCTCGAACCCGCTCATGTATCGGTCACCTTTCTCGGTCTCTGAAACATCACGTGACAAGCCTTCCTCGTCCGTTTCAACTAACCCCAAATCGAGATATCGCTTAATTGACCTCGATAAACCCTCATCAAACGGGCCCCGTTCCTTGAGGATATGCTCGACACTCGTCTCATCGGATTCCCGTCGATACCGGTCCAAAAGCTTGTGGTACTTACCACGCCCTTCGATTTCACCACCTGCTTCGTGAAGTAACAAGAGCTCAGGTTGGTGGTCTTCGTCACTCATAGATATTCCTCAAGCGTGGAGTTTTCTGTCTGAATTCGCTCTAGGGGAATAATCGCAGACTCATCATCTTGGAAGTGTGATTGAATTCGATCGAGTGGAGACGTCATCACCACTTGGATGTCCGTGTCCCGAAGATAACGAGCTGCCGAATCTTGAATCTCCGATTCGAGATTTGTAAGTGGCTCGTCGAGGACGAGAACTTCCCAGTTGTGAGCATCTTCGTTTTCTTGAGCGAACTTAGCTAGTGTGAGTCCAAAAGCCAAGGTTCACTAATCGACGTTCTCCACTACTAAGTCGATTGTAGGATCTAGAGCCTTCTGATCCAGTACCTGGGAACTCTAACTCCCCTTCTGGAGACAGGCTAACATTAGTGCCCAAATCAGGTGCAATGCTCTTGTAGATTGTCGAGAGACGGTCAGTAAAATCGTCACGAATCTCTTCAAACGCTTCCTGTTCAAGTCTATCAATCGCTTGTTCTGCTTGCTCAATCGATTCATCGATCGAGGCGAGCAGCTCCTGTCTAGATTCGAGCTGTCCCTCCAATCCTTCTTTGGCTGATTTAAATTCTGATAATTCCTCTTGATGATTCTTGAGCTCATTTGATGTTCGCACCTGGAGCTGCTCCATGTCGTGTTCAGCCTGTTTAAGGGCAGTTCTCACAAATTGATTCAGCCCTTCCAACTCTGGGTCAGCTTCTTGTAGTTCTGTGATTTCAGCTTTCACCGAAGCCAGTTGTTCTTCCAAATCAGCGATGTCTTGCTTGATCTTCTGAATCGTCGTGTCTGCATTGTCAACCTTCTCGCGGAGCCGATTACGAAGTTCTGAAAGATCTCGTGGACGCCCACATTGTGGGCAGTTACTAGGAAGTCGACTTCGGGCAATGGATTCCTCAACCAAGCGACCACAGACGGGGCAAGTGAACTCTTCGATTGCATCTATAAGTAAATCATTTACTTCTTGCGTATACCGTGATGCGTCACTAAGCTCCTCACGTTTCTTTTTTAAACTGTGTTCAATGGTTCGCCGCTCGTCGTACAGTTCGCTGAGGCGTTCCGCAACCTCGTCCTTCTTTTGAAGTCGGGCACTAATAATCTTGATTTCTCCCGAATCAATGAGTCTCTGAAGTTCTATTATATTCTCAATTCTATTTTCGGTCCTCGAAATTGGGAGTGACTGTAAATCTCGCTTGAGTTGGCCAACGCTTGGACTGTCTTCCCCTCGTCGTCTGATCTCTTCGAGATGCTTTAGATCAGCTTTTGCTCTCCGATGTCTCTCAATCTCAGATTGATTTCCACTACTTAGAATACCTCGAATTCTGTCAAGAAGTTCATCACCGTTCAAGGTACTGATAGGCTGATTCGGTGGGCTTGATGTAATGAACTGTAGCCGTACGCTCTCTTCAGGTCCGACGAACCTTTCGACACCTTCTGTCGCGTCGAATAAGTCGCCATCATGTTCAAACCGATGACTCCGTTCTCGAAGTACCGCATCGGAATTGTCAAAATGGAGGTTTACTTTGCTGCGCTGCCCTGGTGAAATTCCAAAGGTTCCGGACCTCCCGTATAGCCCGTACAGTATCGCATTGAATGTGAGTGTTTTTCCAGAACGGTTCCCACCGTATAGCAGGAGATCCCTTCCACTAACGGATTGTTGGGTGATTGTCGGGCTCTCATCGATTGCGAAGTTTTCAATTTCAAGTCTACTGATTTTCATAGTTTTCCTCGTAGGGGGTCGACAGTTCTGTTGCTAATCTATTCAGTTCGCGATATGATCGAATTGTTAACGTCCGAAACGAGAGTAATGACAAAACAACTCCGCCGACAACGCCTTTCCAACCAATCGCAAAATAGCCCGTTATTGGTATCGCGATTGTAAGAATGAGCCCTGAAAGGATTGAGATATGGTGACTATAGGCTTTCTCATCAAAATCGTTAATTGAAGATTGAATCTCCTCTGAGGCCGAGTGGTAGAAATCACGTTCACCTGTTATTTGCCTAATGGTCCTTGCGGATTCAATCAGGTTTCCTCCAGCCCAGAACTCATTGAGCTGATGATTCAAAACCACAACAGCAAACATGACCAGAAGTGCGGGAGCCGCGGCACTGGCCATTGCTATGCGGTCAGAGGTGACCAAAGGGATTTCCCAGTAGAGAAGTATAAACAGAGAATATAGATACAGAGCAAGTGCCCCCCAACCCCCGTTTTTGATCTGAGAAGTAAGACCCATTCTAAGTTCGGTTGACAATTAGATGTGTCAATAATAAAAGTCTCGGTGGCTGATGTGTTTTGGTGCACCTCAAATCATGGGTGCAGCAAAAAGGACGAATCCTGCGAGCAGTACTGGAGCTTCATTACTGATTTTCCAGTCACCAATATCGTTGTGTATCATATAGTAACCCAGGAAAACGACCACGCCGAGCGTTTGGACAACTACGAACTCCGAATGGGCATAGATGAACTCTGGGAGCACTATCGTTACAGCAATACTGAGAAGGGTCATTAACCCAACGCGGACTAAGAACGTGGTCTCTTTTGTATTGAATGAGCCAGTGATGAACGCGAAGTACGAATTTCCTTGGGAGAAGAGCATACTACCTATAATCGACAGTACGATACCCTGAATCGCCGCGATGAGAATCCGATCCATCGTGTATCCGTACGCAACATCGAATCCATCAAGCCTATACAGAAAACCCGTGATGACGTCAATTCGAAATACGATACCTGCACCTAATCCTACTGCTATCAATAAAAAATAGAGCTCCCAGTTATCATATCGACTAGCCTCAAATTGGTCTTGTGCCCAATCTATCATTATCTGAAAAAACAAAACGTTAGACGCCGATATAAACATTCAGAATCGCCAACAACTCAAGGTGTGCTTTTACATCCTGAGAGGGTGCGGCGTACAGACGAGACGCCTCGCAAACTACCAATGGCGACGAGACGGATCTGCGAGGGCGGCTTCGACGAAGAAGCCTCGTTACGTTAGGCCATCCAAGTACGACATACAGATAGAAATTGGTCGAAGTCGTCTCAGAGAATCATACTTCGGAGTCGTATACATCCGACCGAGAGAGGTATCCTCGTTGGCTGAAGAATTCCAGGAGCTGTTCAGGAGCGAACTCGCCTTGCTGCATCCGTACCATCGCTGCTGCGAAAGCGGGTGCGTCTAACAAGAGGACTCCAGTCTCTCGGGCGGCGTCCCTCGCTTCGTCGGTGAATGCCGGTGCCCCGACTGTAACGAGGGCGTCGCTACTGTCGCGGGCCTTCTTGAGAACCTCTGTTGCATCGTCTGTGCCGACCTCTCCGTTCAGTTCGACCTTCGATTTACACTCTAGTGCGATCTCGAAGGGCTTCCCCTCGTAGGTTTGGAGGTAACCTCCATCGTCGCTGTAGATGTAGCAGTACGCCTCGGGATCGTATCCGGGACCATCCTCATCGACTTCGTTAACTTCGATACCAGAGACTCGGTCGAGTTCGTTGATCACGCAATTCTGGAACTCGATCTCCCATGTAGACAAGAGGTTCCGGAACGCTTCCGCGTTCAAGCCCTGCTCGTGGACATCAAGTAGGACTGCCTCCTTGTCCCGTTCAGTGCCGTCAAGCAGCCGGTTAATTGCTCGTCGCTTATATCTAAGTGCTCGTCTGCGTTTCATTTTGGTCGCCAGCTCTTGGACGGAGACGTCGAGGAGATCGTCCGGCGAGTCGATGCCAACGCGGGTCCGGAGGTCGATGACACGCCGTCGGTTGCGTTCGATTCCGTGGGTTGCAAAGGGAACACCCTCCTCGCTGAGTCCAAAGTCGATGCGCTGTGCGAGCCGAGAAAGTTCGTCTCCATATTCCTCATGAAGGGCCGATTGTGCTTCTTCAAGAACTTCGGCCACAGAGGAGAGGATCCGGACGAAGATAGGTGCGATTCGCTCCCTGACGTCGGCTGTTCCCCAATAGTCGTCGTTAACGCTTCGTTCCTCGTAAATAGTAGTGAGCTGTTCCTCCCCAATCCAATCGTAGATGACGAGCGCGGTCGTGATCACGTTGTCGAACTCATCGGTTTCAATGTGGGTGAGGTTAAGTTCGTTCCTAATTTCGTCCCGCTGTTTCCAGTACTTTCCGGCCATGAATAGGCGGTATCCCATGTCAAATTCAGGCGACGCAGCGATCGTTATCAACAGGTGCTGGATATCAATCTCCTCGGTAGTCTGGAGATAGTTTATTACCAAATGGATCGAGTGGGGGCTGATGAGTTGTTTAGAGGCGGCTGTTCCGAGTTGAGAGAGGTGGAACTCATTGGAAGAGAACTCAAGCATGTTCCACCGACTGAGGTCTGTCACGGCTTCGCCGACACCGTCACCGATGTCCGCGTGGGTCACGTCTTGGGCATGGCCGAGAAAAGTCTGGTTCAGGAACTCAAGCAACTTGGGCATCGAAGGACAGCTCCGGACCAAGTTCAGCAGCACGTCGTAGTGTTCTCCGAAGTCAATCTGAGATTGTAGGGGGTCGATGTCGCCGTTGATGTAGTTCGCAACGGTAGGTATGCCCTGGTTCTGATTCGTTGCGAACAAAACGGACTCTCCGGGCTCATCTATACGTGGGCGCCCCGCACGTCCGGCCAAGTTCTTGTACTGGCTGACGAGCATATCTGAGCGTCCGAGCTTCGGTTCGAGGATGAACACGCGTTTGATGGGCAGGTTGACGCCAGCTGCAAGTGTGCTTGTGGCGACGACAGCTTTGATGTGTCCTTGGTCGAACCCCTCTTCTAAGACGGATTTGGCGTGTCTGGAGAGTCCAGCATGGTGGAATCCAATACCGCTATCCAGGCAGTTCTTCAGCTCACCCTCCGTTTTTCCGCTGTCGGGTCCGTCCTCAATCTGTTCCTTGAGCGATTTGAGGGCCGCCCTGTTCAGTCCAAAATCCTGTGACCGCTCCCGTGAGTTGATGAAGTTTGCCAAGCTGGTGGCTGTCCTCTTCGTGTCGTTTCGGGTCGGGGCGAACACGAGGGCCTGCCCCATCTTATCCCACTCAGCTTCGGAGATTAGGAAATCAAGGATGGCGTTGGTTTTGTAGTTCCCGTTGAGGTGGTCCCCTATGTCCTCAGTCCGGATCTGTTCACCATCTGCATAGAACCTGATTTCCCGCTCTTGATCAAGCAGATGCCTTCGTGAAGTTCGTTGTGTCGCCAGTCGGGCGAGTGGCTGAACGAACCGCTAAGCCAGTCACTGACCGCTTCCGGGTTCGGTGTGGTCGCGCTGAGTCCGACGATACGAACGTCCGGATGGTTCATCATGAGGTCGGTGATTGCGACCTCAAGATTGGGACCACGGGTGTTGTCGGAGACCATATGAAACTCGTCGACAATGGCGCAACTGATTTCCGAGACGTAGTCGGGGTAGTTGCGGAGATAGTAATCGAACTTTTCGTAAGTCATGACGATGATCTGTGACTCGAACAGTTCAGCGGGATTTGGGTAATCAGTCTCTGTCGCTTTCTCGATATCAAGCCCCATCTCATCGTCGAGGTGCTGGTCAAAGTCGTCGTATTTCTCCTGGGCAAGGGCGACGTAGGGGACGAGGTATACCGCAGGGTTGCCGGATGACACCCATTCATTGACAGCGATAATCTCGGCAATGAGCGTTTTCCCTGTTCCCGGTGGGGAGACCATTAAGAAATTCACATCGTCGGTGGCACCCTCATCCAACGCTTGGGTCTGGGGCGGCCACAGCTTTTCGATACTTCGATTCTCTTGTAGATGCTCGATGTGGTCATCCCACAACCCGTATGATTCCCCGATTTCGACTAAATCCCCTGAAGTCATAAATGGTCAAATAAAGCCAATTACAATATATCTTGGTGGCGAAGGGGGGAGGCAAACAAGACCGAATGTTGGTTAGCGCTCGGTGAGCGCGCGAAATAGATGGGGTAACGAATTATGTGTGTTCGTCCAAGAACTGTTTTGCGTTGTCGTCCCCGTCGTTGAAGTAGTCCTCAGCGATGTCCAGCGCGGTTCGCCTCGTTTCCGGGTCTTCGACAAATCCAGGTTCAAGGATGGTGCGGTCGTATAGAACAATCACTTAATCAAACTCTGGCTTTCGGACGTACTCATCGAACCAGCGAGACGCATCTATCCGAGAAATTTTCCGCAGCCGGCGGAGTCGTAACACTTCCTCGGCTATCTCTGATGTCTCTGACGGCAAGTCCTGCTGAACACCCTGCAGGTAGTTGTTCCGCAGCACAAGGTTCCCGTAGTTGAGACCGATATCGACATCGATCTCCCGGTACGTCTGGAGGTTGTCGTGCTGGTACTCACGGTATCCCCGCTCAATACCTCCCTCAACAAGCCCCTGCATCAGGACTTGTGTCTCCTGCTTGCCTCCGGCGTACATCCCGTAGCTGAAGAACTCAAAAAGAGCCAACCAACTCCAGAGCAGCTGGTCAATGTCTGGTTGGGCCGATGTCCGTCCCTCATCGTCCAACTGTCGACGCTCCCGTCGACCAGTCGTAGGCGGGTTCGAACAGCTGCTGGATGTCTGCAAGAGGGAGGTTCTGGGCGATGATGTGGAAGTCGTAGAGGGAGTTCTTGATTCTTTCTCGGATATTGTACCGGCGTACATTCTGGGCATTCTTGTCGAGATTTTCACCAGCTCGGCCGAGAAGGATTTCCCGGTCGCGCTTGGTCAGGACGCCCCGGTCTCGTTCGACCCAATCGAATTCTTCGGACATATTAGCTTAGTAGCTAATTGTTAGCCCTAAGCACTTAGTCGCTAGGCTCAGGGTGCAAATTGATTAATTTCATCCTCGTTCTGGTTGGTCATGCATGTCCGGACTTGGACTACTCGCGGCGGTAGCGATGTTCGCACTGACAAATGTATTCGCAGGGATGCTCCCGACAACGTTCACCGGTGACGCCCAGCTCGCCGTTTGGCTGGTCGCGCTCGTCGTCGCCATTGCCAGCTACATTGCGGTTGAGCAGGCGATGGCCGGTACGCGGTGAAGAAGGGCAGCCCTCCTCGTAGATCGATTGCCTAAATAACGTCAACCGCGGAAGGAGAATAAAAATGGAGGTCGCGCATTGAGAAGAGGTTTGTATTATTGATGAAAACGAAGGGATATGGTCGACCCGTTGGCGCACTGGAATGATATTCTGACCGTCCTCGCGTTCGCCGTCGCCGCTACCACGGGCTATTTTCAGATTCAGGACTTTCGCAAACGCCCGGCTCAACCCTCACTCATACACGCGATCAATCCAGAATTCCGCTCACGCAGTCTGGGGGAATCCGACGGCCTCCGGGAAGCTTCGTTCAACTTCTCCGTAGAGATTGAGAATAAAGGGCGTAACGGCTTCAGCGTGTCTCGTGTGACTCTCACCCCTCAGCACGGAGACCCGGCGGAGGTGGAACTGCAGGATGGTGAGCAAAGCGACACAACCCAATTCGACGGCCACGCTTCGCGTGAATTGTCTTTCAGGAGGACCACCACGCTCCCCAACTCTCACCCGGATGAAATTGTAGCAACAATCGAGGTGGAGACGCCAGCCGGGAACGATTCCTTACAGACGACTTTTACGTGCCTGGAGCGCCGCTGATCCCATCCGTTGAACCGGGCGCGCTGTTCGCAAACCATTCCGTTAGTTTGAATCTCGGCGTACATCCGGACCTAGTGTTCTAACAGTGGCATCACGTACTTCAGATGCTGGTACTCCACTGAGTCACGTTCGAGATCGCTTTCCTGCGCGATCCTAACCTCCTTCAGCGAGATGGGGTCTATCGACTCCACACCACCGAACTCGTCCGGGAGGCCGTCCATCGGCCCTGACCCTCTGTCCACCAATCGCTCGGTAGTGAACGTGTTCAGCATCACCCGGTCGCCTTCGTAGTGGTCCTTGAACCGCCTGAAATGTGAACCCAGAGGGTTGTCAAAGTCCTGCGCCATTATCACTTGAAACCGATTCTGGTAGTGCTCTCTGATCTTCCCTTCCTCAATCTGTTTCCGCTCGACCTCCTTCGCGGCCTCCTTCAGACTCTCTCGTTCATCGGAGGGATAGATGTAGGTCATATACCCCCCTTCGTTCAGTTCAACAAGGCTCATTTTGATGTTACCATCTCGGTCAACGTCCTCGTCGTAGTTCCATGCCCGAATCGTTTCGAGCGCGACTCGGGCAATTTCCTCGTCGTCGAACAACAGGCCAATACCCCACATCCCGCGGTCATACTGGTAGAGGTTGCCCTGCCACGCACCCGAATCCCACGTCTCCGGCAAGGGCTGGACAAACATACTCTGCACCATCAGGGAGATGCGTTCAAAGAACAGCTCAAGGGAGGCCAACGTGACTGCGAGGACGATACTGATCGGTGGAGGAATTAGAAGAAGACTCGTAAGGATACCTAGAGCAGTGACTGTTCTAGAGCCCCATACGACGAAGCTCTCGTACCGTTCGTCGAGGACTACCTTCGGTTTCCAGCCATCCAACTCAAAGCGAATGTGTCGTTTCAGACCAGCCCTTCGCATATGCAGTTTCGAGCGAGCGACAGCAAGGCGCGATCGGAGACGGTCGGCAAGAGAACGAAGACGAGTAGACATACTCTCCAAATTTCGGTAACAGATTAAAAAGGACTCCGCCGTCTCACAAGCGGCATGTCCCACCCCTTGTCGTCGACCACCAAACACACACGGCCAGTAATCCGGTTATTCACTACATTGACACATCACTCGAGGCGGCACTGTCTAGTTAAGCCAGTTTGAGGAACGAGCAGGTCATTGAGTGAATTGGTCATGACGCTCGCAGACCTGCTCAGCGAGTGCTTTGCGACCGATTTAGAAGAAACTTGGGAGCGTGAGCGGACGGCAACGCCCGTCAGGGCGTTCGCCGTCCAGCTCCACGCGACCGGTTGTTCACTCAGAGAGACAAAAGAAGTTCTTCGATTACTCGGCGTTGAACGCTCCCACCAAGCGGTTTGGCAATGGGTACATCGGCTGGCTGACAGCGGTCACAACCCGCCTGAGGCGAAGCCGAAGCGGGTTGCGGTCGACGAGACCGCTGTCAAAATCAATGGCGAGTGGTCTTGGTTGTACGCTGCAATAGACATCGAGACAAAGCTGATTCTTGACGTCGAATTGTTTGGACGACATGGTACCGACCCGGCTGCTGCGTTTCTCCATCGACTTTCCGAGAAACACGATCTCTCAGACGCTGTGTTTCTCGTTGATGGCTACGGCTATCAGACTGCCCTCTCTCGATTAGGATTGAGCGGTCGGCTGGACTACGTTGAGCGAAACCTCATCGAAAAGTGGTTTCACACCCTCAAAATGCGAGTCGACCGCTTCCATAATTCGTGGGTGGGCAGTCACGGAAGCGTCCGCGAGTGGTTCATACAATTTGCGCAATACTACAACTTTCAAAGACCACATCAAGCGCTCGACGGACGAACACCGGTCGAGGAGGCGATTAACTAGACAGTACCCTCGAGGCCGTGGTGGCCGTCCTTTTACTCCTTTCCCGAGATCGGGATTAGTCAGGTATCCGCTCGTCAGAGATGTCGAGACTGTAATCCTCACCGTTCTTTACCCTCCGAAACAGTTCGATGGCCTCCTCGGAATACCGACGAGGATTCCCACCTCCTTCGAGGTTGATGTGATAGCGATTATTGAAAGCCCGAATGTCGACACCAGTCTCCTCCTCGATTTGGGCGATTATATCTTGATTCAGGGGTGTGTAGTGGTCAAATCCGATCCGCTCAGCAGCCTTCTCAGGGGGGATGGTGTGGTCAAACTCAACTGGAGGTACCCCATCAACGTCATCGCCGAGATAACCCAGCACCGTCCGTAACTCACCCTGATTAGTCGCCACATCCTCTAACCGCTGAACGTCCACGACTTCACCCCCTGATGACATTGAAGATACGACATCGTAGGTCTGTGCGAGTAGACTGCGAAGATACCGAGGATCGACAGCCAGTTCGTCACCCTCAGCAAACGCCTCAAACACCCAGTCGAAGTCGTTGGCGACGATACTCTTCACGCGGAGGTGACCACCGTCATCCAATTTGATGTCGTGTTCTCGCGGGTACTCATCTCGATCTTCGGCATCCTCGTCCCATTGGAGGAAGTAGATGTCTTCTGTGATGGTCTGGTCGTCGCTCAGTACCTCGTCGGCCCACGTGAGTACCTGCTGGACGTTGGTGTCATCTGGTCGGTAACCAACGATGAGGAGCGGATGTTCGGCGAAGTACGTCAGCATCTTTGAACTGAGGTACCGTCGGCGGTTGTTGAACTCGTGATAGTCTTCCTCGGTAAGTACGAGAGACCTTGGGTCGGAAACAGATCCATGGATGTGTAGAATCTCGCCGATGTTCCGGTACCGCGTTCGTAACACTTGTTCGCCGACAACGACCCGGTAGGAGGGAATTTCTTCGGGGTTAATCACCTCATCCCTGTCGAAGCCAGCACTTCCCACACGGTCATCGTCCAGTAGATTGTCGTCGGTGACTTCCTCGTTGAAGATGGCTTCAAAGAAGCGGTCGTAGTTGGTAGTAATGACCGCGTGGGGCTGTATCTCCTGCAGCAGTTCAATCTCCCGTAGGCCGCGTCGAGCGAGATCTTCTCGTGAACGGTTTCCTCGTTCAGATCACCAACTATCTTGGGAGTCTTTTCCCGGATATGGTCGGCAATCTTGGCCTTCAGGAAGACATCACGGTCGTTCTCGTGGTCAAATAGATCGTCATTCCATCCGACAAGTTCGCTCTCGTCATCCTCCTCGTCGTACTCACCGTAGTCGCCCCATGCCGACTCGGCATACTGTTCAGCGAGAAACTGGCCGACCTCGGGTGGATCTCTAGTCTGCCGGTAGAAACCGTACTTCTGTTCAATACCGTTGCAGTCCTCCACGAGCGTCTCTAGTAGTCCATCCCAACTGGGAGCCCCGAAGTACCGAATAGAGAGGCCAGTGCCGGCGAAAATAACGGGTTGACAGTTGGCTCTCGTAACTGTCTCTTGAATATCGGCGACCATCTCCTCTCGGTATTCCTCGAAGTCAGTCATGCGGTCAAATCCATTCCCCCACCTAATGACAGTGTGGGAATACGTGCAGGCAATTACTCAGTGAGGACGGCAACGAGTTCCACCGCGAATACGTCGTCCACGGTGACGACAAGCATGCTGATGGAGATGTTTCACGTCAATACATTCGAGAGGCGTTTCGAAGGACAAGTTGGCACGGTGTCTTCCACATTCAGCTACACAGTGAGATCATCAGAAACCCGATAGAAGAGTCTCAAACACGCTGACAAAGCGACTCTCTGAAATCAACAATCATATACACATGAGCCAATTTGCAAAATTTGGAATCCCCCCTTTCAGACGGTCACCCATCTAACGACTAGTCTATCAGCAGGAAGCATTCTTAATCGAGGAGTTCGATGGTTCACATAAATGTATAGACGGACAATTGAGGCGCTGGAACATTTCACTGACTACGTGGAATTCGAGCGCTTGTGTTCAGATATCCTCGCACGTCAGGGTTATGAAGGGATTGACCCACAAGGTGTCGAAGGAAAAGACGGTGGAAAAGACGCTCTGGTATATGCGGAAGATGGCGATATTGTCTGTCACTTCAGCACGGCGAAGGAATGGCGGTCAAAACTCCGTAGTGACCTCCAGAAAGCAAACGAGAACGACCTCTCTGGAGAGAAGTTCATCTTTGTAACTAACCGCAAGGTAGGAGGTACAGAGAAAGATAGCGTCAAGGAGGAAGCTAAAGACGAATACGGATGGGCCTTAGATTTGTATGACGCAGAGCGGCTTAGAGTTCTTCTCGACAATTACCATCAGGACCTTCGGGAGGATTATTTGGAGATATCTCCAGAACCCGGCCTAACTACTGACCTTGGTGAGCGAGCAGAGAATCATCACACAGAACGGGTGAGAAAGATTCAGCAGGGCGAGGCACCCGTAGATTTCGAATCAGACTCTGCCCTCATCATTCATATTGTCCCTAAAGATGCGTTTTCTAATCCTTACCAAATTGAGGTCGGTGAACTGTCGTATAGGACTGACAAAATGAAGCCACTAGGAAGAAACGTCGGGGGTGGATTCTCACTCAACTCAAAGGGTGCGGTCTATACTGATACTAATAGGAGAACTGACAGTCTCGATGGCTACGTCCAGGTCTTCAGAACTGGAATCATCGAATCAGTTTCGACAGGTATATTCGATACACTGAATCTCGATGATGACGGCCCTTACATCCCGAGTCAGGACTTCGAGTTCTTCTTGACACTTCGGGTCAAAGAATACCTCCGCTTTCTACAAGCACAGGGAATTGCACTCCCAGCGTTCATTTGCCTCACTCTCACTGGGGTTTCGGGGTTCAATTTGCTAACGAATAACCCAATGGAAATAGTCAATCATAATTACTTTGACGAGGATACGATTCAACCTCCGAAAACAAAAGTCGTTAGCTACGAGGAAGACGTTCGAGAGCTGTTAAGCAACCAAATTGACGTGGTTTGGAACGCTGCTGGGAGAGCACGATCTCCACTTTATGATGAGGAAGAAGGATGGGACTCGGAGTTGGCGGAACACATAGACGAATGGATAAACAGTAGTCGTTAAAAGTAGACAGAGCTGTCCCAACTCCGACAACCAGATTATCCTTGGTGAAGGCGACCAGTGTCTACAGAAGGATCTGTTACATGCGGCTCTTTCCTGCTACATCCACGCTATTGAGTGGGTGATTTTGAGCTACAAGGTAGTTCAGGAAGAGACAGATTTGGTGGAGGAACAGAGAACAGAGGACAAGCATTTTACTTTCCATCATTTGGTAGCTAAAATCCGGAACTGAACTCCTGCTTCACAGAAGACAATCAGTAAGCTGGAAAACATGAATTCTGCTGAAAGACGATGGGCAGCACATCATTAAACGGGAGAGGTAGAACGAGCCGAAGTCGAGAACGTTCGATCAACCCTATTTCGACTAATCGACGAATTCACTGAGAAGTAATTAATGCCAATAATCAACTACATTGCGACTACTGTTTTGCACGACAGTAATCTTATTTTATCGGTGTGACAACAGCCAGTAATGACCAAGAAGCGAAGTGATAATCAGCGACTTGAAGATCTCTCTCGCGGGAAAGCTCAGGTTCTGTTAAGCCAATTCGTTGTTAATGAGCTAGACAATGATTTTGGTCTTGATTTGGAGGTTGCATTAACCGAACAAGACACGGACGATGTTCAAAAAGTAAGTGCTCAGAATTTCTATATTCAGTTGAAAGCCTCCAGTAGCTTCGAAGGCGATAAAGCTAAATTTGATATTCGGACTGCTGACCTGAAATTTTACATCCAACAGAATATCCCTGTGGTTCTCGCTCTTTACGGTGAGGAATCGGACACATTCTACTGGTGTGTGGTTCAAGAATATGTCTGGAATAAATTAGAACGTGAAAAGCCGGACTGGAGACGACAAACGACCTGCCGAATAAAGGTAGACAAGGACTACACTTTTGAGGATTTGGACATCCTGAACCGTACTGTCGAAGACGTGCAAAAACGTATCTTACGGCGTCAAAGCCGAGGGCTCGATATTGGTGAAGGGGTCGCCATCAATGCCTATGATTTTCGTGATATGGATGACCAAATCGAGTCCGACATTATGAATTACAAAGGTCATTCTCTTCTGAAATCAAATGAGTTGATGAAACAAGGGAAAGAAAGCGAGGCCCGCAAAATAGTTGAAGAGGTACTTCAAGCGCCGAAGGACGATGAGGGTAAGGTGAAATCTATCCTTGCAAGACTATTCTTTATAGATCCCATGGATCCCGATGCCGCAATCCAAGTTCTGGAGCTTAGCACCCATGGGATTGAATTGGCTGAAAAGTTGGGGTTGGTTGGTGATGAACAGTTCCTTCGTGTGCAGCGTGAAATAGCGAAGCTCTACATATTGCTGGATAAGCAGCGAGATATTGCGATCATCGGCTCGATTCAGGAAGAGGCAACGTACAGTGGTGGCGATGTCCTTGTACCCCTTTCTATGGAGGAGAGAGAGCTATTGGAAAAGAAGCTAGAAGTGTCTACCGAACTGAACAATGCATTAGCGGCGTTGCTTGACGAAGGCTTATTCTTCGAATATGCAGTCTGTCTGTCAGATGTCATTGATTTTATTTCTCGTCAAGTAATGGGATTCGTAGCGCTACGAAAAGTTGACCGTGACGCGCTTTCTGAACGAGAGCACCCATTTGTGGAGCAAGCCGAGCAACTGATAGACTTCCTACCGGAGCGTGAGGAAGCATACAACCTGCATAAGAGCTTAGCACTCTATCGACATCATACTTGTAATCCGGATACTGCACTTGTTCACGCCGAGAAGTGCGTTGAACTGGCCGAGCAATTAGAGGATCAGCGTTTGATACCTTTGAGCCACGATTTGGTGGAAAAGATCAAAAACGAGCCAGATCCGTATGCGGAATTCTCCAATCCCGACCTTCCTGAGGATGACCGTAACTTAGAGATGGGGGAACGCCAAGACATGATGAAACGTATAGTGGAACACTTGGGTCATGACGTCGACAATCCGACCAACGAATACGAGATTGCGTTGAGACAGGGGATCGAAGATGCTGACCCCACAGAATACTTTCGGCACTGTGAGCATCTACGGATGCGATACTATACTACCAGTACCTTAGGCAAGGCAACCGGGGTTCACACACTCGGAGAAAAGGTAATGTGGTGTAAGCACGGCGGGCATATATCTGGCTCTAACTTAGAATCAATATTCTCCAAGTTCAAGAATTGTTACTGCGAAGGTTGTGAGTATCACTCACCTCGCGGCAGCGATTGGATGTGTACTTTTGGCTGGTATGAAGATCAGATTGAATTTGGCGACTTTGCTGAGTTTCTGGTAGAATACGAAGGGGAGCATTTCTCGTAAGTAGCAAATTCTTCAATTAGTTGGTTTTCAGAAGCCGCGCTTATCTCATTTACTGCTTTATTCTCCAGCATATCCACGCACGTAGTCGCTTCTTGTTCTGCACCAAGACTGAACAGAGCCAGTTTCAATTTACTATAGATTCTGCTTCGGAACTCCGTGTACTCAATCAATTCTTCGAACAACTCCTCCAGCGAGGAACACTTCTCAGATAGAATCTCTTTAGCAATCCCGGTTTTAATGATTCCCGAGCCTATTTGCTCGAATTCTCCTTCTCTTGTTCTAGCTCCTGAATTCGTGTCTGTAGTTCCCGATTTTCTCGTCTACTTCCTCGTTCGACTCTGTGGCTTCATCAGTTTTCGAGGTTGAGATTCGAGAAAATCTTCGTTGTCGAGTAGCCGTGCTTCTTGGACTTTGTAGAAGAGGTGCTTGCTCGGACTGCGGTTGAGTTCATCAGTTCCGTTTTAACACTCTGCTTTGATGTGGTTATTGAGTAAATCTTCGCTAGTGTAGTCTCGTCCGCGAGACCCGTATTATCCTGCCAATTAGTCATCTGGTACCAGATGAGTGCCCTATGTAATGGGTTGGAAATTAGGTTCTCTGAGGACGGCGTTAATAGCCGTCTCAAGGCCTCAATTCGGGGCTGTGCCTAGAAGCGCGACCCTCGGCACTCATAGGACACTTGCTCACGAAGATTCGGGTCAGGCTGTTCACAGTCAACCAAGATTCGCACCCTCACTTTTCCACCTAAGCGAGGCTATCAAGGCAATCTACTCGTTTGTACTGTAAACGTGAGGTTTCAATCAGCCTTCCCAGAATGCACGCTGCCTGGCTTCAATCTCGACAAGAGCCATTGAGAGGACATCGCGCCAATCGCTGGGATGCGGTGAATCATCTCCAGGTGTCGGTGCATCTGGACCGGGATGGATGTGGTCGCGAGCGTTGTGCTCCGACGGGTGGCGGTCCCATCGATGATCGAACGTCCCCTCAACGTGATCCTCGTGGTAATGGAGCGAGAAGTCCCCGTTCTCGAACCAGACAATCTCTACTCGAGCATTTTGAACACTCGGGGGGTAAAACCGCGTATCGTACACACAGACCAGCCGCTCAGGGGCGAATTCAGGTCGGTCGACTATCTGCGTGAACCGCTCGTCGGTAGCAAATCTATCTCGAATGACGTCCAAGCGGTCAAAATCAACTGGGGCACCTGAAACTGAATGGGACCCACTACTCTCATCCCACCCTGTCATACCGCCGTTCGCTGATCAGCAGCGTCACCCGACTCGGTTGCTAATGCCCGCTCAAGCAGATCAACCCGGTGGCGAGCGGTCTTCCACGCAGAAACGGCCTCCCAAACATCCTCTATCGATTGATCAGTAGTCGATGCGTGCTTTGAGAGAGAGACCGCTTCCGGCGACGCGACATCAAACTCCTCGGACAATTCCTCTGCCCGTGCTGCTTCGTCTTTCAAGAAGTCAAGGAGCTCCGCCGTTGAGTATTCATCTTGGAGCGCTTGGACCCGTCGCCAGTTCAAGTATGATTGGTTGCGTACATACGTGGCCGGCGACTCGGTAACCTGCTTCACGATACCCATCTGTTCGAACCACTCAAGGTACTCTCTCGCGGCGTCGACGCCGTGGCCTGCGAGGTCAGCAACTTCGCTGGCGGTCGCTGGAGTGCTGAGCCCAAGCACAGCGTCAAAAAAATCGTCTCGCGTCCGCTCTCCACGGACAAGTTCCTCTGGCGAGGTCAGGACGTCGAAATCTGGCGCTTTAGTTCGCTCCTCGGCATTGGCCTGTAGTTCAGAGCGCGGTTCTTCCATACTCACACCACGTGATTAACAGGAATAAATCTTGCTAGCACGGACTATTCCGTCTACATGATTCGAGAGGCTGTATTAACCAACAGGCCGGCTAGATACACCCAGTTGTTGGTTAACACAGTTGTCGATGTCTCATATCCGATGTAGTGCATTATTACAAGTACACTGGAAATGAGACATCTGGACGTTGAGATTGAGTAGCGTTAGTTCGTCACTCAGGATAGAATCTCGTCGCAGGGAGTAGAGGGTCGGGCCACGAACCATTTGGCACACTCAACGCGACGACTGACGTGTCCACCGAGGTCGAGGTTGAAGACCCTCCCCCCCCGTCATCGATGTGTAAAACCGTGAGAAGAGATGGGGGGAAAAGATGAAATGAGGGCAAACCGGACGTAACAGCTGTATATATGCACGAGAGGCAGTAACGCCCTAGAAATAACCTCTCTAGAAGTTATGACTATTGTCTGACGAAGTTTTATGTATCCACCAAGTTAACCGAACCCGTAGTGGAGCTAAAGTGAATATTGACTAAGTAATAATTTATCCGACCGAACAAGATCTACCGTTTTGAATGACCGTTATTCTGATCGCTCTTTTCCTTAGAATTACTAGCGTTAGACCTTCTATTCTTGATTGAGTCCGTTCGCTTTGTCGTCTCTACCCATCGTCTATCGGTGATTTACACATCGATTGCGGGGGGAGGGGGTTGCGTTATTGACTCGAGATAACTCGTCAAAGCCTTCCTCCCTCGTTTGGGCGAGCGATCTTCCTAATCAGTAGACTCTCACAAGAATGGCCTGCAGTATTGGCGACTTGAACTCCTCGTTCAGTAACACTAGACTGCCTTGATAGGTTTCGTACAACCAGTCACTCTGTCGATATCAGTTACACTTCGATGACGGGGGGAGGGGTTGGGAACTTACACATCGACGACGGGGGGTGTGTCTACACTCGTCCTCCACGAAAAGCGTCCACCTCAGCTCTAATGGAAGTCCTTCAGTTGTGCATTGACCACCGTTCGGAGGAGTTCCTCTTGCTCGGCAATACTCTCCAAACGAGTATCCTCCGTGATCCGTTTCATGATACCCGTGGGGTCACCCGTGAAGGTGAACTCCATGTACATCCCGCCACCGCGACCTCGACTCTTCCTTGACGTCGAAATCAATCCATACGTGGAAAGCTCTTTGATGTACTTGACGTACGTTTCCCGAGTCATCTGATCCGCGTCGAGTTCGTCCGTTACCCACTGATACACTTTGAATCCGACGGGGCTCGGAACGGAACTTCCTGAGCGCTTTGCGTAATGTGCGATGGCAGCAGTAGCATACAGGGAGATCTTTTTCTGTGTCGTGAGTCCCTCAACGAGCTTTAGTGAACGATCCTTGTCGATCTCTTCCTGTGACTCGCGGACATGGTGTTCCTCAACGCTATCGTCACCACGTTCATCGGCGAGGTCGCCAGCGCCACGGAACAGGTCGATGGCCTTCCGAGCATCGCCGTGACTTTGTGCTGCGAAGGCAGCGACGAGTGGAATCACGTCATCAGAGAGCGCATCCGTTCGGAAGGCGTCGCGGCGATTCTGGAGTATCTCGCGCAACTGGTTAGCATCGTAGTCCGGGAAGTATACGTCTCGGGGGTTGAACGAACTCTCGGCTCGGCCGTCGATGTCCTCCATGAACTTCGGATCGTTCGTCAGCGCTGCGACGGATACTCGTCCCTCAATCTCGTTCGTGTTGCTGGCTCGCGAGAGCTGGTAGAGCAACTTCGAGTAGGCGGGTTCGTTGTTAGCACGGCGTCCAACTAGGAGGTCGATCTCATCGAGGATGAAGATGACCGAGTCGTAGTGGGTGTTGATAAGTTCGTAGAGACGTCGGTACTTCCGTTTAGTCGACACGCCAGTTTCGGGCACACCCACTTCTGCGCCGACGTCTTTTGCGACTGTCTGGACGAGTTCGTAGACGGCTTGGTCGAGGGTATTGATCGGCTGGCAGTTGATATCGACAACCCCGAAGCTCTCACCCCTCGATTTGCAGAGATCGACGATCTGCTGCGTCACGGCGCCGATAATAAGTGATTTACCAGTACCGGCAGGGCCGTAGAGAAGCATATTTGGCGGCCGGTTTCCTTGGAGTGTTGGTTTCAAGAACGACACGACGGACTCGAGTTGGTCGTCGCGACCGACGATTCGCTCTTCGTCGATAATGGTGTCGGGCTCAACGAGGTCACGGTTGACGAAGACTGACCCGCCACCATCCTCGTTGAGCATATCTCGGATCGACTGCTGTGTGCTTCTCTCAACCTCGCCTTCGGAAACTTCGGGGGGCGCGTTGTCGACAGCAGTGTCTTTCTGAGTGACCTTGGACGCGTCTTCTGTCTGTGATTGCGTTCTTTCATCTTCCAACGTAGATTGATCAGTACCACTCTGGTTGCTGCCGGCCATACTTCTGCTGTGTGTCGGAGGTGTTAAAAAGATTGACCTCCATCGATGTATATATCTACGCGTTGTTTGAGCTACCCCCCGAATTCGACATTCTGGATTTTATTGGGTGAGTACCGGTTACGAAGTATATTGTAGCGACCCACACCCCGTGTTCGAAGTGTAAAATCAGGAAGTTCGACTGAATTTGGATACTACTATGTTGTTGTCATTCAACTAATTTGTCAGCCACACCCCCCGTCGTCGATGTGTAAACCGAACATCTCCTGCAGCCCTCGACTGGTACTCTCCTGCATATACGGCACCCCCCCATCATCGATGTGTAAAAGTCGATTCCTGCGTACGGATATACAACAAAGAAAAGGGGTCACTCCGGTCGAACAACGTCATCACACGAGTAGCACTCCGCGAACACGCCGGTTGTACCATCTGCTTCTTCAAACTCAATCAGCAATTGATGCGGCGCAAGCTCGTCACCACAGTCAGGACACCGACCAAGTATCGTTGAATCAGTCGTCATGGGGGAGTTGTGGAGACGTGTGTGACACAGATTGTCTCCAGTAGTAACCACGTGGTGTCACAGCAAAGATGTTTGGCCAAGTACCAACGTGGTGTCCACCCAAGGCCGTTTACTGAATCACGAGATACTACGTCTCAACAAGTCATCTCAGGTCGTATCCCCACTCACGGAGGACTTCTGCGATTAGCTCGGGGTTCCGCTGGGCAACAACCATCGCAGCCTCTCGGTAGTCTGATTTGTAGACCTTCTCATCCAGTAACTCTTCGAGTGTATCCTGAAGCTCGGCCTCGCCATCAATTACCTCTTCACGAAGAAAGTACGGAACCTGCTCGCGACCCTCATTTACCTTATCACGGCGGAGCTTGTACGGGAGTGAATCCATCGTCGGCCGCTGAGATTCGGATTTGTGGTCTAACTTATCTTTTGACTCCGTCTCGGTCTCTTCGGTGTCGATGGACAGGGGTTCAGTAGTGGTGTCGTCTACTGTTTCGTTGATCCCTTGTTCTTCAGGTTGCTCAACATCACCTTCAGAATCGTCGAGACCAGCATCTCGTGAGCCAGATTTGAGTCCCATCACGCAGTCACCTCGGGAGCTTCAAGCTCGGCTTGTTTCTCGAGATATCGGGCGAGTTCATCGAATTGGTCGAGTGTCTTGAGTTCGTAGTCACGCTTTCGGTCGCGATGTTCCTCCACGTATCTGTATGGGCTACACTGCTGTTTCCAGCACCCTTCCATCAGAGAGCCACGTTCCCCGATCACGACCGGGACAGGGAAGCCACTTTCACGAAGTTCTTCGAGAATCTCCCGCTGGTCACGTGTGTCTTTGTACCCGATAGGGAGGACTGACAGAACACCCACATCGACGTCGATGCTCTGTTCCAACCCGTCGACGAGGTCATCGAGTCCTTCAATCGACTCTTGGCCTTTTGCAGTCGCCTCAAACGGTATCACGACGTTTCTGACAGCAACTAGAGCGTTGTAGAGGATGGGACCTGCCTTACCAGCAGAGTCGACGATGATTACATCGTATTCATCTCGAACGTTCGCTTCACGGAGGACACGATGCAGTTGGTGGTACATACTGTAGGACTCACCGAAGTTCTCGGCCTGCTGTTTCTCGTTGAGGAGGAACTCATGGAGGTCCTCGAGCATGTTGTGCGAGGGAATTAGGTCGATCCCACTCTCGACTTCGATGGTGAGGTCGTGGAAACCACCTTTCGGACGGCCGACAAGATGTCGGACGAGGTTGTCGACTTCTGGGTCACCGCGATCGTAGTCAGGACCGAAGAAGTACGTGAGGCTCCCGTTTTGTGTATCCATATCGATTACGAGGACCTCGTGTCCTGCGCGTGCGTGACTCGCTGCGAGCGTCGCGGCAGTCGTCGTTTTGCCGACGCCGCCAGCCTCCGAGACGGGGGCATAAGTGAGCATTACGAGAGTATTCAGTAGACATGAATATAAATCTAGGTCAGACATTGTAGCGACATCACCCAGCTATATTGTATAGCTATAGTGTATGGCTATATCCATTGGTTTTGCTGACCATTGATGATCCGAACCATACTCTGTGGACTAAATCGGGAATTTCGGCCTTAAGAATACCTGACAGTAGAGATTAGCTGGCCACCTATACACCTATAGTGCCTGACTATACTCCCCATACTTCTTGACTGGGGGTTGACGAGTGGGTAGGCCAGACACCACTTTTGATATAGCTATAGCTCATGACTATACTATCTGGCTATACTGATTTCACAATCAATGCCACCCTGAATGGCGATCATAGACAAGAGCAGTTGCAGACTATAGTTGTATTTCCTACCTATACTCTTCAGTAATAGTCGCCACTATCCTACAACACTGAGCAGTTCCATGCTCAAATGAGGATCTGGAGAAGATTATCAAGTGTGTGGTCGTGCGAGACCGGCGTCAAGAATAGGCGTACTTTCCAGCAGCACACGTCAATCGGCCAGATTAGAGGCATCAACGGAATAGCTCAGCAGTAGCATGCGAACTACAACTATACTTCATAACTATAGTATATATCTATATTTTAAAGTTATAGTAATAACTCACCTCACTGAGGAGACCTAACCAGAACCAACTCAGTTGTCGTTGACTGGGCCTTTATATTTGGATTTGATTTTGTCACCCTCTCGCCACTGCCAGTAGTAGTAGCGATTGTCGTTGATCTCTTTGATCGTAATCGTCGCCTTCGTGGGGACATCATCTGGAAGGTCGTCGGGCCGCTCTTTGAGTTCCCCTTCCGGTGTATCTTCCTCGAGACGAGCCGCGCGCTCCTTGTGTTCGGCCAACTCTTCGGCATAGCGGGCAACGTCTCGAAGACGGTTCTGCCCCAACTTGTTGAGAGCGTTGACGACTTCGCTGGGGAGATTCGTCGGCGGCGTCGGTGGTTCGTAGGACATCGGCTGTTGACTCGTGTTAACCAACAACCGACGCTAATCAAAAATTTTGTTGGTTAAATTGATGACGCCGACTTCCTGCTTCGAGCTAGGTTACAACGTGATGCGACGCATCGTCCAACATTCGGGCGCAAGCATAGACTTCCTCGTGGACAAGTAGCGCCAGTTCGTCACTCTGGGCGGACAACTTCGTCGCATGAATAGCACTCTGCGAACACGCCAGTTGAGCCATCGCTATCCTCAAACTCGATGATCGACTGGTATGCCTCAATCTCTTCGCCACAGTCAGGACATCGACCAAGTATCGTCGAATCACTCGTCATAGGGGATTGTGGAGACGCATGTGATACTGTTGTAGATAGAGATGAAGCCACTTCACGAAGGAAGTAGAAAGTTGAGTACGTTCTTCACCCTTGTGCAGCGACCTCGGTATCATCAGTCCCAACGCCAAGGTCGTACTCTACGTGGATATGGCTGTACCAGACGACCGGCCGCTTTGATCGGCCATCCTGCTCAAATTCGACAAGTCCGAGTTCTGCGAGGTCGTTGATAGCGGTCGAGACGTTCTTGATGTCACGATCAACGAGCCGCGTGAGTTCGCGGAGACTCTTCGGTTCTTCGCGGGCAGTAGTCCGGATAAGTTCGAGATTTTTTTTCGCGCAGAACACGTGCAAGTGCAGCCTCGTCTGGAAGTGAGACGCCAGTGTGGTCATCAGTCAGTTCACCAGCGTCGGCTTTCGCTGCGGCTTCGAGTGCACGGTCGAAGAACTCGTCGTTCGATTCGACGCGGACGGTGAGTGTGTTTTCGGTCATGGTTTGTGGTGGAGATGATTCCTACTGGTATTCCGGTGCGTTTCTACAGGCAGAACAGCCCAACCGTTCTGTGAAATTGAGTTCCGCTGCATCTTGAATCTCCCCGACAAGTTCGCAGGGAACTTTAGGCCAAGAAGTAGGTGTTCCCCCTGACAACGCCTATTGATGCGGATACTGTGCCGTCTCTGGCTTTCAACAGTCTCCTCGCTAGATAACTCGCCACTCTTTAAATACTCTGTCAGACACACCACTCTTGCCAGTAAAAACTAGTATCCCCCAACGACCTCAGATTCGTCGCACTTCTATTGGGAGAACGCGTCGATCGAGACCTTCCAGCGTCCAAAGAGTACTCTGGAACAACTACTCCGGCAAGTCTATTACTCTCCGTTACATTCTGTTACATATGCCCGTTGACTTCGAAAATTACCAGCCATCGGATCTTCCAGGACCGAATACGAATGGGCGGACCATTCTTCGCTTCCTCGCAGCGACTCCAGAAACAGGGTATCGAGCAGGTGAGATTGCTGAGGCGCTCGACATCCCACGAGGAAGTGTTGGGACGACGCTTAGCCGACTCCATAATCAGGGGTTTGTGCGTCATAAGGGCGAGTATTGGGCGATCAATCTCGACGCCTACGATGCACATACTGCGAGCTTGATTGGCTTGGCCGCCGTGAGCGAGCAGTTTGAGGGCGACTACTACGACGAGAATCCGGACTGGGATGCAAATCTCCCTGATCTCGATGAGTATGAAGATGCAGACTCGGGTGCAGAGTGAACCGTCTCGGGATCAAGCCCTGAGGCACTCGCCTTGTTTTCTCTGTAGAACAAGAATGGGGTGGTGCCGCAGCGAGCGACTGGCCTTCGGTGAGTGGCAAGTTAGTTTCGAGCTTTGGCCCTTTGCCGGAAGTCTTATCACGAATTATGGATAATTCGTAATTGAAATGGCGCAATCACCTCCCCGGTCAGGCCGCCCACCAATTCAGCAGCTTCAGACGGTGGCCGACCTCCTCGACACACCCACACTTGCTCGGCTGTATGCCCATATCTTACAACACGGACCGGTCACCGTGTCCGAGTTGGTCGGCAAACTCGATATTCCACAGGGAACTGCCTACGACTATATGCAGAACCTCGAAACAGCTGGGTTAGTAGAGAAAGTCTGTGAGCAGCGTCCGTACGAATACGATGCCGAGTCGATCGCACTTACGCTCTCGACAGACGGTGAAACCCAAACGATCACACCAGCACTTATCGCCGCTGTTGCCCGGCGCGACCAGGACGAGGACATCGACATCTACATCGAGCGACATGGTTTCGACGGCCTTGCTGTCGCCCTCGAGTACGCTTCCGAGTACGTCGACGGGACGGTCAACCATCGGATTGCGGCCCGGGAACTTGACCTTTCACCGCTTGAAGCCGAGATCATTCTCCAGGCGCTGGAACCAGTTGCCACTGAGTACGCCGGTTCCGGTGCATGAAGACGGTGTATATCGCTGATACCGGTGTCTTCGTTCGGTGTGGTGGGCCAGACAAGGACAAGTTTCAACGGCTCCGTCGAGCACTCCAACAGGCTGGTGTCTCATTGCGTGTCCCCCAACGCGTCTACGAAGAACTCGGTGGCGATCCGGCAGCGGACGCGTATCCCTCGGGAAATATTCCCTATCCCGATGGATTCGAGGAGGGCTGGATCGTGGTTGCCGACGAACTTGACTACACCAACCCGCTTGTCTCGACGGTGATGGACGAAGCCCGCCGGTTTATCGCTAACGAGACTGGCCGTGACGAAGATATCACCGAGAAAGCGGACACGGCACTCGTGGGGCTTGCTGCTCAGGTACTCGATACAGAGCAGGCGGATCACGTCGTTCTCTTGACGACCGACAAACCGGCGGGTCGGGCGGCCGAAACACTCCTTCCTCAACATGGCTTCAGTGACCGTATCGAATTCCGATATGTCAGCGTTGAGTATCTCGAGACGATCACGGCCAATGAATTTCGATAACACAGCAACGAGGTGAGGACCGATGAACGACGATCATCCTCCCGTTCCAAAACAACTCTCGCCGAAGCTTTGAGCATTACCCTAGAACAGGGGATGACGTCGCGGTGGTGACGACAGGAACTATTGACGCAACCCTCTCATTGGCTGGCGGTTCTCCGAGTGGGCCGCTGGTGACCATACTGATGATGACTAGACGGCAATCGTGTCCGACGACGTTTACCGAGAACTCACCTTCGAGGATCTCAACGCGTGCGTCTTCCCAGAGTACGCCTGCCAGTCAGGTTGGAACCAAGGACTCAAGCAGAATACGATACAAATCTATCTGCCTTCGAGATTCCTTTTGTGAACCTTACATCTGGTTTGGCATGCTCCCACACTTCATGTTGGCCAGTAAATATATACTATTCCGGAAATCTGGTTGACATGTACGCACCGCAAGACAATCGGTGCGGAACGATACCGAACACATGATCTCCCGCTCAGTCACCGTCGAAGACATCGATGAGTTGTTCCTCAGGTGGAACGACCATCTCAACGCATCGGCCCTCTATCGGCAAGCCCTCCGCGACGAGATGCAACTTCGCGACGTTGAGCCGCACAAACTCCGCGCACAACTCACCGAAGCGCGTGAGTTGGGCTACTCGCTCGATGAGATTGCAACCATGACGAGTCGCTACGCCGACCTCCAAGCGCTCGTGTACGACCACACCGAGTGACCTCATGTCTGACTCACACTCCTCGACTGACGCTCGCTCCGCCGACCAGCAACGGTCCTCCCAATCCATCCTTCGACACGTCGCGATTGGGAGCGTCCTGTTCACGATCGCTGCCGTCCAGCCAGTTGCCGCACAAGACAGCGTGGTCTGCAGCGCTGAGAAATTGCCGGGGATGGTCGAGGGCTTCTTCCAGATCACGACGACGCTCGGCTTCATTGGGTTGGCAGTCATCTGGCAGGCCGATTCCCTCGCTGAGATCTTCACCGCCAGCCCCGAACAGAAAAAGCGACTCAAAGTCCACAAGCGCGCAGCACTCAAATCCGCCCTCATCTTGGCGGTGCTCGGCCCGCTGTATACCGTTGTGGCGTCGATTATGGGCCTCCCACTCGGCGACTGCGTGAACCTCACTCCCTGGTAAGCGCCCCACCAATCCACCTTTACCCTCCCATGGAGCATCGAGTGCCCTCCGTACTGGTAGCCGCTTTGCTCGTGTCGAGTTCCATTATCGGCCTTGCGGCGGCACAGCCCCCAAGACCAGAGACTGAAACAAACGGCCTCACAGAAAACGAGGCCGCGACGCTCTGGTCTCGCGATAGCGACCGCTACGTCAGCCAACAGGCCTACCAGCAGCAGTACGGCGACGATCGAACGGCACTCCACCAACTCGCCAACGGGACTGACATCACGTTCACGCGCCCGCCGGCGACGGCCGCGACGTGGACGCGCAACGACTTCGCTGACCTCGAGGCCGGTGGCCCAGACACGTCGACGTACCCGCCCCATGCGTCACTCGAAGATGGGACGTTCATCGATGATGCGCACGCGACGATTTTCGCGGTCACGCCATCGACGCGCGGGCACCTCGAAGCGAGCGAGACGTCCCTCTATATCGCTCCTAACGGAACGGTTCGTGGACTCGTCGATTACCGCGTTCGCGTTCCAACCGGGAACGAAACGGGCAACCAGACGGTCGACTGGGCACTCGTCTCCCATGAGATTGAGGATATCCGTCTGAAAATCAACGGTATCCCAGTCGCAACTGCGAGCGGTACTCACACGCCAACGCTGCAGTATCAGACAACGCGCTCGTGGGGTGCAAATCTCACGCTCGAAGCGACCATCTCGGTTCGCCTCAAGAAGACCATCGAGACAACAGTTGGTGGCCAGTCCGAGACGACAGTCAACTATCGGACCGAGACACGAACCGTCTCAGATACACTCGATACCGAGATTTACGACCTCGCGGCGTACCCCTACTACGCGCAGTATCCGAACGGCGATACTGGCGTCGCAGTTTTCCAATCCCGACCGTGGCAAGGCTATACGCTCACCGACGATGAGTCTGCCCGCGTTCGTGGCGTCTGGCGATTCTACACCGCTCGCAACACAGACTGGGACACACTCGTCACATCGACCAGCGCGTCGACGAACACAACACAGTCGGATGCGATTCCCGTGCGAGTGCACGCGTATCCGTCGCAGATTGGCCCGCGAGCAGAGCCCGTTCGGGATGGCCCGGATATCATCGACACGTGGGGGGCTGACCGGGCGTCTCCCCGTGAGACAATCGGCGAGAACGTGACTGTCGAAGTCGTCAACGAGTCGTACACGCCCACGTACGGGCTGGCCGTCCGTGCGAAGACTGTCGACCGGGAGGCGCTTCGGGTCGGCGGGATCGTTCGCGGGGTGAATGCCACAATTGTCGACCCGCAAGTTGGGTCGGCGCGACAGCTTCGTGAGAGTAACCTCTCTGTCGAGCTCGTTTCGCAGACGACGTCGAACGCAACACTCCGAGTTGAGTTGCGCGATAATCAGACGGGTGCACCGATCGCGTCGAACGGGAGTGACCGACAGTACCCGATTGGCGGGTCGTCACATAGCGGGTACATCACGGTGGGTGACCAGCGCGTTGAGACCAACGAGAGTGGCATCGCGATTGTCACGCTCGACGAGCCGGGGATCTACACCGCCCGTTACCACCCCGGCACGTGGCTTGGCCACGACCCCGCGTATGTGGGCGATACGGCCTCCGTTCGCTGGCACCCACTCGGGACTCTCGAGGGCTGGGTTGCGTTCGTATTCGAAGTCGGCTGGCAGGCGATTCCGTTCGTCGTGACGTTCTACGCCGGTCGTCGACTCCTCCGCATGTTTGGACCGACAGATAGCTACTACCGAAATCAATGATTCCGACTGATTCACCAACTGATAGACGTACCGTCCTCCGAACACTCGGCGGGGCCGCCCTCGCCAGCGTTGCCGGCTGCCTTGATGGTAGTCGCGGCTCCGGAACAACGACATCTGACCAGACGCCGGCGGCGACTGAGCGTGCTGGCCCGCTTTCACGCATCGCTGTCGAGGGGCAAGCCATTGTTGTTGAGGTTGATGCTGACGCGCCCGTTGAGCAGGTGAACCTCATTCAACCCAATGGGGAACTGTTCGGGAAACGTGGGCTTGCAGCCGGCGCACGACAAGTCTCGTTCGAAATTGGGACTGCCTACGACCCCGGCGAGTACCGTGTCGTCGCGTTAGATGGTGAGGAGACTGTTGTTGAGGGCTCGCTTTCGATTCAACCGGATCTCAACATCGTCGAGATGGGGATTGGGAGCAATCAGCCAGAGCAGATGTGGAACTCTTCGAGTGATGAGATTGCTGATGAGGCGTTTGTAACCGTTGAGAACCGTGGAACGGGGCCAAACGCGGTCACGAAACTTCTCTTCATCGGGGACGTTCCGTACCCCTCCGATGAAGAGGGGACGAACTACGCCAACCATGACGATGTTAGTGGGATCTATGATCCCGAGTCTGACTCTGAAGTAGCTGAAGTTGTTATTCCAGCTGGGAAGCAACTCACGATCTACAGCTTCCGGTCTCCGTTCGCTTTTGTTCCCGGTTCAGATATCTCGTGTCAAGACGGGGAGCAGAGTGGTGAGTTCAACCTCATCCTCAAAACACGTGTAGCTGCTTCTGAAGTGTCTAAGACCTACGACGTTCAGTATACAGACTCGACTAGTACTGAGGGTTGCAGTATCTCCATCGGTGACCACGATGGTTGATCTAATCGACGTTGTACTTGAGGGATTCAAAGAGGCGCTTAGCTGGTTGACTGGTCTGTTCATGCGAGGTCTCCGAACTGGATACCAGTCTCTCACAGAGGGTATGTTCGGAACTCCAACCCCACGTACTGATGGGCCTATTGTATTTGGAACAGCGTCTAATGGACCGTGGCCTGCGATACAAGACGCTTTAGTTGGCGGTGAGATCATGCTGATCTCGCTGTTGTTGTTGGTGATGTGTGTTCAGGGTCGTCATGCGCTCCGAATTTTCAATATCGGTAGTGCGTACGAGGCAAGACGCACTAAGAAAACTGCGTGGGTTGGTGCGCTCCTCATCGTATCTTGGTACTGGGTTAGTATTCTGTCACTCTATCTCGTTGACGGTTTCACGATCGCCTTGATACCGAGTCTGAGTTCACTTGGAGACACGATGGTCGAACTCCTAGAGGTGTCGCTAACTAACCCAGTTCTTGCCTTTTTATTCGGTGTCGCAGGTGGACTGTCAATGTGGTCCCTTGAGGCGTTCTATTTCATTCGTGAGGTTCTCATCTATGTCTACGTATATGGAATGCCGATTGCGTTCGCCCTCGGTTACGGTAACCTCCCGGTCATCTCTGATATCGCAATCGGGTTCAGCAAACGATTTGCTCCTCTTGCAGTACTTCCCCTCCCTGCAGCAGTCGTATTCAAGGGGTACGACCTACTGTTCTCACAGAATGCTCTCGCTCCAAGTAGTCCATTCTTGAGATATCTTGTAGCAACGTCGCTCCCGCTAATCGCGCTCTATCTCACGTGGAAGACGTTCACGTACGCGACGCCCCTCACCGCGAAGGTGATCGGTGGTGCAACGCGAGGCGCTGCACTCATCGGCGGCGTTGCAGCCGGTGCGTATGTCGGTGGTGCTGGCGTCGCGACGACTGTCGCCCGCTGGGGGCCGAAAGCCGCCGCCGGTCAAGCACTCGCCCAGCGAGCAGCCGCACAGCGTGACTCGACTGATGACGGCGACGGACTGCCGTCGTACCGGCGGACCGAAAACGAGCCTCGCACCCACTAACAATGTCGACAGACCAAGACACAGCCGCCCGGCGTATCATGGACCAGTTCGGCGAAGCGAGTCGTATTCCCTACCTCAACATCGAAGAGGGTGACGTCGGCGTCCTCATCGCCCTCCCAATCTGTGGGTTGCTCCTCGCTGGCCTTACTGGGGTTGAATCACTTGCCGTGCCGTGTATCGCAAGCGGCCTCGGGATGGGCGCAGCCATCGTCTACGTCACTCCCGACCATCTGAACGCGTGGACCTGGACGAAAGACGTCTATCGCTACGTCAAACGGCCCCGGATTACGCTGAGTGCGCCAGAGCACCCTGACGGCCAAACGGACGAAACTGTGCGCAATGAGGGCGGACTCGCGAACTACACGCCGTTTACTCCCGACGAGCGAACCCAAGACCTCACGAATATCGAGCGAGCGTGGCCCGGCGCCGGCGCGATTCAGCGGACCGATGGCGCCATGGAGGCGTTCATCGAGATCAACCCGGGGAACATGGACTTCGCGATGGCCGACGACTGGGCCCAACTCCAGGATGCAGGCGCTGAGTTCGCCAACAAAGAACTCGACTCGAAGCTCAAATTCCACGCAACAACCCGGTCATTCCCGGTCGAACAGATCACCGAGACAATCGAGGAGCGACTCACCGACGAGGACGTCACACAGAACCCGATCTTCCGGGAACTCCTCGAAGAGTATCGGGAGACACGGCCCAAAGAGATGCGTGACCGCGGTATTCAGCAAGTTCGGTACTACATCGGCGTAGAAGTCTCACCACTCGAAGTCTATGACCGATACCGCGACGAAGGCACGCCGGCTGAAAAGCTGACGCAGTTCCCCGTGATTGGGATTCTTTTCAACCCGTTCGTCACGCGGCGTGCAGACCTCTCCGACGTGGAACGTCGCGCCCAGATGTTCGAGAAGCTGGACGACCGGATTGCTGACGTCCGTTCCGAGTTCATCCAGCAGGCATCCGGCTGGTCTGCCCACCGGCTCAGCACGGTCGAACTGTTCGTTTTGAACATGGACTTCTGGAACGGCGAAGAACACGACTTTGAGACCGACGCAGACGTGGTCCGCGAGCAGCCAATTCTCGGCCGGTCACGTCGCGAGGAGGCGTTCGATGCGTAACCTCCCGTTGCAGTCGAGCCGTGATATTCTCACGCAGCTCACCCAGTGGCTCAACAGCCGACATCCCCCGAAGGTGCAGCACTCTATCTGGGGACCATCGTACTCCTCAGCGTCGGTGGGACAGTCCTCTGGCAACGATATCATACCGACGACGAGCAGGAAGTCGACTTCTCGGATGTCCTCGACGAGGAAACCCTTGAAGCGGGTGACGCGGAAGGTCAGCTCCTCGATGATATCTCGGAGTCACACAAGACGGCGACAGCACCGGCGGCAATCGAATGGGAGACGCGAGCCGCCCGTGTCGGTGAGCAATGGACGACGACGCTGTACATCGCTGATTACGCCGACTACCCGAACGACGGCTATCTGAGTGACCTCTTCGAGTTGACCGACGTCGAGTTCGACCTCACGGCGCACATCACGCCGAAGAACCAACAGCGCGCGCGGAACGAACTACAGGACATCGCGGACGACCTGCAGGTCGACGCGGATTTAGAACAGAGCGTCCGAAGCGAGTATCTCCAAGAGCGAGCCAACGAAGCGGCGGCGACGTACAAGGCCGTCGAGAGTGGAGCGAGCGTGTTCGACCAAGGACTGTTCGTCACCGTCCGTGCCGACGACACGGACGAGCTCCAAGACGCCGTCAGAGCAGTCAAAAGCGCGCTCCGTGACGAACCGGCGAATCTCACGCCGAAGACGGCTATCTGCCGGCAGGACCTCGCACTCCAGTCCGCCGCGCCAATCGGTGACAACGTCTTTGGTCGGGAGTCGATTGCCCTCGGCGGTGCTGTTGGGTCCCTTTTGGCGTCGCCACACAACGCGACGATTCTCGAAGAAGGAGGCGTCGAATTCGGGATCCACAAGGACAATCAGAGTCCGGTCGTCATCGACCCGTTCGCCCGTGATAACGGCTATGCGATGTTTACTGTCGGCGACACGGGCTCTGGCAAATCGTTCGGTGCGAAGGAGAACTTCATCCGGTCGATCGAACAGAGCAAGGACCGCATCGGCATTATTCTCGAACCGCTCAACAACTGGGCGGGCGTCTCCGAAGCGCTCGATGCCAAGCGAATCACCGTTGGCGGGACACTCGGACTAAACCCGCTCGAAATCCGCCAGACGCCCGAACACGTCCAGCGGGCGATGGGTGAAGACGCGAGCCCGTTCAACGAGAAACTCGACGACGCGATGAGCTTCCTGACGAATTTCTTCGCTCTCCGCGGTATCTCACTTGGCGACCGCCGAACAACACTCGAACTCGGACTCAGACAGGCCTACGAGCGTCATGGCATTACTGATGATATCACGACACACGGCAACCCGAGCCCGACGATTCGAGACATGTTGGACGTCTTCGAAGAGATGGTCGACGACCCCGAGTCGTTCGTCGTTCGGTCGGACGCAGAAGCTGAGAAACTTAGCGACGATGCAACATGGTTAATCGATCAACTGCGGCCCTTCGAAGAAGCGGGCCGCTACGCGAACCTCGGGAAGGAATCGGAGTTCGACATCCGTGACGAGAAAGTCATCTATCTCGACCTCGCCCAGCAAGAAGGCAGCGTCGACAGCAGTACGGCGCTGACGATGCAGTTGCTCATCTCGCTCGTCTACGAGCGAGCAAAAGAGACGGACAAAGAGGTCGTGTTCGTGATTGACGAAGCGCGGTACATCATGCAGGACGCCGCGAGTCTGGCGTTCCTCGAAACGGTGTTCCGACACCACCGCCACCACGATCTCTCGATTCGCCTCGTTACTCAGACCGTCGACGAGTTCTTCGAGCACGCTGAAAGTGAGGCTATCCTCGACCAGTGTGCCGTCAAGCAGTTCCATCGGCTGGATGGGATGGACGCGGAGTGGGCCGACGAGTTCGGACTGAACCACGCCCAGATGCGGTATGTGCAGGACGCGGTTCCTGGAAATGAAGACGCCGGCTTCTCCGAGGCACTCGTCGGCGTCGACGGTGAGTGGCGCGGTATTAGAGTCGAAGCGATGCCCAAAGAGAAGGAAGTCATCGACTTCGATCCGACCGAGCAGCGCCGGGCGTCGCTCCCCGGAGCTGGTGAGACGGCGGTTTCACCCGAGATTGAGGCCTTTCGGACGGAGTTAGCGCAGCAAGCAAACGGAGAGTCACAAGACATGCAGACTGATTCAACAGCAACTGACAACGGCCAGCTTGGAGGTACCGACGATGCGTGAGCGTGAGTATCTTCGCGTGACGCCCACTTCAGAGGAACTTACTCCTCGTGGTATCCCACAGACGCTCGAGAGTCTCCATAAACTGACCCCTGACAGCTCGGGCCTGCGGTCGAAACTCAACCCGTTTACATCCGCGACCCCACCGCGCTTCGAGTTCCTCGCACTCAGTACGGGACAAGATGCGCCGGTTGAGTTCTACTATGGTGCTGACGACTATCTCGGAACACTCGAAGACCGGCTTCGATCGATCTATCCGAAAACGTTCGACATCGAGCGTGTCGAGGTGGACGTCGCGTCGAAGCTGATTCATCCGGTTGCATTGTCCCACGAGGAGTTCGTCGAGCGCTACCAGCAGGGTGATCTGAAGTATGAGTTCGCCGACGACGAACAGTATTCGGCTGCAGATGCCGAGGCGGACGCGACGCCAGACGGTGGTGCAATAGAGGGAACGAAGTCTGAGGCTTCACCCACGGCTGCTGAGGACGACGTGGGTGGAAGAACGGCGGACGGACTGGTGTCGATTGGAGAGACAGTTGTCGAACTCGAAACGACTGATTCGCTAGCAGACGAGGTTCCGCCCACGTCAGTCGAGAAGCCGACGGTGACCGCAGACGGGACGATTCTCGCCCGCCCCGCAGCCGACGCCGTCTCACCACGGGGCGTGCGGTGGTGTGGGTCGGAAGTTCGGAAACAAGACTGGATGTCGTCGTTGACACCGCTGACGGCGACGCCCGACGAGAGCACGCTGCCAGCCGTCGACGAACCGGGAGCTGTGCTTGCGTCGCTAATCGACCATCTGAACGATGCACGCGAACCGCTCGCGTTCCAAGTCGTGTTTCAGCGCCGAAAGAGCTGGCAAGCCGATGCGGAACTCCGCAAAGAGGACTTGAATGATGGCCGGGACACGCTGTCGCAGAAAATCCTTGGCGACCTGCTCGACCCCGAACTGGAGTACGAACGACGCACCCGCGACGAGTTGAGTGACATCGTCGTCAAGCGGCTTGATGCGATTGATGCGGTCAATCCCAAGCGCTCGTACACGACGAATATCCGGGCGATTGGCGTACCAACGAGTGAGGTTGGTCGCGACGCCCTTGATGACCGCCTGTCGTCACTTGCGCCGGTGTTCGACCCACTCGATGGCCCGTTCTACGAGATCGAAGCGACGCGGCTTCGAGACCGTGGCTTCCGACAATCGAAGAAAGAACAACACGCACGAGCAGCGCTCCAGCGACTCCTCTCGCGAGAGGTGACGACTGGACGTGGTAAGACCCGGCCGGAGTTAGTTCTCTGTGGTGCTGAGCTTGCGAACTTCATTTTAGTACCATCGTCGGACCAACTGACGGTTGAAGGGACGCGCGGGACACGTGCTGAACAGCAGAGTCGTGATCCGCTTCCGTGGCCCAACCCCGACTTAGTCCAGCAGTTCCAGGAGGGGATGGCTATCGGGTATGCACTCGATGAGAACGGTTCGCCGCAACAGCGTCCGATTCGGATTCCGCCGAAGCTCCTGACGACACACTACGGCCGGTTCGCCTCGACTGGAAGCGGGAAGTCGAAAGCAATCATCAACGATGCGCTGTCGCTACGCGAGACGACCGGTGGTCCCGTTGTCATCGTCGATCCTAAGGGCGACGGGATGTGCGCCAACTACCTTCGGAGTCACTATGACCGCTTCAGCGGGTTGGACGATGTCTACCAGTTCCGTGTCCCCGAGACGATTCCCGCGTTTTCCTTTTTCGACATTCGACCAGCACTCGAAGCCGGAAGGAACCGAGAAGACGCGATTCAGGACAAGGTCGACCACTTCCACGATATCATGCGGATGATCATGGGCCGCGAGCAGTATGGACAAGCGTTCGTTGCCAACGAGATCCTCAGCTACCTCATCAAGGCGCTGTTCGACGAGGAGTACGGCAGCGATGTCTTCGGGTTGGATGACCTCTTCGCGGCCGCGCTTGAGATGCAGCGGGAACGAACTGTGCCGCCGGTTTCGGCGGACAACCGGAGCATCGAGGAGTCGCTTACACGGCACTTCGCGAAGGACGACCACCAGTTCCAGGTATCGATGGACGCCGTCGGGAACCGCCTCGATAAGCTCCGAGAAGACGCCCACCTGCGACGGATCTTCAGCCACGTTCCGGAGCAGGACGACAACGGCGAATACGTCGACAACCGATTCGACTTCCGCGAGTTCCTGGACGAAGACGCCACGATTCTGTTCGACTTGGGCGACCTCCGCCCGGAGGCACAGCGAGCGATCACACTCCTCCTGTTGAGTAACCTCTGGGACGCAGTGCAGGTGCGTCGACGTGACGGGAACACGGACTACGAAAATCTCACCAACCTCATCATCGAGGAGGCAGCCCCCGTCGCATCAACGAAACTCGTTTCCGAGCAGTTGCTTCCACAGGGGCGGTCGTTCGGTCTGAGCATGGGACTGGTGATGCAGTTCCCCGGCCAGGTCCGAAATCGGAGCGAACGCGCCTACGACGAGGTCCTCAACAACATCAAGACGAAGCTCATTGGAAACATCTCCATCGAGCGTGGCCTCGCTGAATCGCTGGCCCACGAAGATCTGAGCCCGACTGACCTCAGAAATCGGATCAACACGCTCCCCAGTGGGGAGTGGATCGCCCAACTCCCGAGTCCGTCATTCGGGGAGACGGGCCCAGCCCCGTTCTCAGTGAAGCCGCTCCCGATAGCGGCCGGCCATCCAGAGAGCGACGAGCCGCTCTCTGTCGAACAGGCGGACCACTTCGAGACCGTGGCCTTGCCACGACTGTCGGAGCGAACACAGGCCCAGTATGGGCTTGGTGAGGTGAGTAAGTCGAGCCCGACCCGGGATGAGCCTGATTGGGGGAGTTCAGGAGCCGATACAACAGTTACCGCTGATAGCAATCGCGTGGAAACAGACTCCACGCAATCCTCGTTCATCGGACACGAGACACCAGACGTGTCGTCGGTATCGAGCAATACGGATGTTTCCGACGTTGAGCCACAGGAGAGTGGCCAGGTGAGTAATTCGTTGTTTACCGTGGCAACTGAGGGTGAAGAGGAGCCACCGGGCGACGGGAACGGGCACCCGGAAGATCGCTCATCGCCCGTCCAAGCTAGTGAGGTCCCTGTCTCCGATAACGAACTTCGGAAGCGTGGCCTCAGCTATGATGATGTCCACTTCCTCAGCCACGTCCTTGAGGTGATGAACCGTGAAGCTACTGAGTATACACTCCTCAACTCGATGCGGGCCCTCCGAGACGAGTACGAAGACCTCCACTTGGAACGCTTGACGGAACAGAATCTCGTTGAGGACGCGTCTGCAGCCGGTCAAAAGTACTATACTGTCCTCCCGGCAGGGCGGGAGCTGCTCGGACAGAAGCTCCAAGTTGGCCCTGGCCAAGGCGATATCGGGGAGAAAACACCACACAAGGTCGGTGTTCGCCTCCTCGAACGGTGGCTCCAACAGCAGGACGATGTCGTTCGCGTCGAACCGTACTACGAATACGACGACAGGACGGTGTTCGACGTAGCTGCGTTCAACGACGCTGGCGAACTCGTTTGGGTCGGCGAAGCTGAACTCCCGAGCAACAACAGCCACGCACCGGTCGACGACTACGACAAGCTCAGCGCGGTGGATGCCGACGCGATTTGGGCATTCAACAGCCGCCAGACCGCTATTGAAGTGCTTGAGACACTTGCTGAAGCGGACCGAATCGAGGAAAGCGTCAGCGGACGGGCAGCACGGTCGTTCTCGAACATCAAAGACGCAATCAGCGAACTTGATGCCGAAGGCATGGCCACCGTTCGCGGGTTCACAAATCTCAAACAGGAGGTCGACTCATGACTTGGCGACAGGCAACTCGTGAAGAGATCTACACCTACTACGCCGAGGAATTCCCCAGCTACGTTGCCGACCTCCCTGAGTTCATCACCGCAAACGGGCCGAAACAGTATGCCGTCGCTTTTCGAGACCCACACCCGGTTCGCAAAGATGATATCCCTGACAGGGACTTCATCCGCCGGGATACGTGGCAGACAGACCGGTCCGGTGAGCCGACGACACCCGCGTTCAACGAGTTCGAGGACGTTGTGGGGTTCATTCGGGACCCCGCTCGCAGCGACCCCCTCGGTCGGAGCAACTTCGCACTCGCAGATCCGTCGGTCCTCGAGAAGCCGAACCCACGCCCTGATGCCGTCTACTATGCGTTGGACCACTGGGAACGACCATGGGTGCTTCTCGTCGATATCGACGCGAAAGAGATCGCTCGGAAACGAGCCTCGGATACGGTCTTCGAGGATAACGACCGGGACAACGAGGCACTCCTCGACGCCGCCGGTATTCTCGACGCCGAGCCCGCGGGCTATCCGTATGCCTTCGAGGATATCGACCGCGCTATCGAATACGGATTCGAGGTGCGAGACATCTTTGAGGTGGACTTCAACGCCGAGGAAACGATGGTCGTGTATAGTGGACAGGGCGTCCACGTCTACTTCCTCGATACGGACCTTGCACATCGATACGACGAACAGAGTCGCGAGGTATTGAACGACCTCCTCTTAGAGACCTATGACATCCCTATCGATCCCGTCGTGACAGCCGACCGCCGGCGTGTCGCACGCCTGCCCTACTCACTCCACGCCGACGTCTGCAGCATCGTCCAACCAATAGAGAGCCCTGGTTTCGACGTGCAGTCGGCAACTCCGGAGGTGATCGACGAATGAGTCCGAGAACGCCCACCGACGACGAGGAGATGGCGTATCGAGTTGCGGCACTTCCGCCTGAGTACGGTGACACCCGTATCAACCAACTGTTCACGCGTGGCTACAATCGATACGTTGTCGACGGCGAAGAGCAGCCTGCGGACCTCGTGAACGACATTGAACGGTTTGGGACGGCCGCGTTCAAAGAGCAGGTTCGTGCCGACGCTGCCAAAGAGCCGTTCGTTGACGAACCGGCGACACTCGCCGTGCTTGCGACTCTGAGTGCGATCTGTGTGAAAGCACATCCGAAGTTTGAGCACGCGTCGCCCCGGAACATCCAGGTACTCTACGACATCCGAGAGCTGTACGTCAATAATCTCGCATCACTCCTCCGAAACCACGGTGATGGCACGCTCCAGCAGGACATTGCCGAGGTGCTGTACAGTAAGGAACCCGGCGAGGATGGGCCGCATCCCGGACGGGTCTGTACGGGCATCACGGAGATGCCGGAGTTCGGGGACGGCCTGTACCTCGAAATCCCGATGGCGGCGGCATCACGCAAATGTCTCGTTCGGAAGGGTGGGGAATCAACGAAGACAGACGACGGCGGAGAGATACTGACGCGAGTGAAAGACAACCACCTGTACGTCCCGGTCGGTGATTTTGACAGTAAGTATCGGGACTACGCTGAGCAGGCGTTCAAGAAGCTCCTGCGGGTGCAAGAAGACGGGCTCTCCGACGACCAGCTGACGTGGTTGACCACGAACGAGTCCGCGATCACGGAGCGGATCGACCGCTTCCTCGAGACCGGCCATCACGAGCGTATCTGGCGGAACTGGGACCGTGGGGAACGGACAATCAGAGTCCTTCGACGGGCGCTGAGTGACGCCCCCGACGACGTCGCCCAGAAAGGGGAGTTCTTTACAGCGAAAGAGCTCTATCGAGCAGTCGAGGCGTACGAGGCCGATGACGACTGGGAATCGTCTGTAACGGATTGGATCTCGAGTCCGAGCAGTCTCGCGAAGACGCTGGCCGACCACGAGTCACATTCGGCGGTCACCATCGACCGCGACGGGCGCGTCAACACCTATCGAATCGGGAGGGCCGGAGCCGGCGCCGAACAGATCGAGGTTCGGGAAATCGAGGATCTCTTCGAACTCCCCTGTATGGCGAATATGGAGGAGCGACTCCACGAGAAGAAGCCGGTTCGGAAGGATCTCTACAACTTCGCACGGATGGTGATGTGGCTGCCGCAGTACCAAGACGGCAGCCTCGACGAAATCGTCGCGGACCTCAAGGACATCTTCTCCAGGTGGCCGTGGTACGACGAGCAGGAAACTGAGTACCAAGTCCGCTACGAGTTCTCGAACACGATCGGCGGGGACACGCCGTTGCCGATGAACTGCGATAACGACGATATGCAACGGTACTGCATCGGCAAAGACCAATGTCCCTACTCGATCTGGGGCAGTCTTCCGTTCCCGGATGAGATGTATGAGCAGGTTGATGAGGAATCAGCTGGTCCCGCTGAGCAATTCTGAATCATAGACTATCCCGAATCTGTGGAATCCTTCGATACAGAAATACAATGTACCACCGTTCAACCTTGTCTAGAACGACTGAAACCAAGTTTATCGGCTAACTTGTCTGCCTAGCGTGAAGACGAAGAGTGCAATCAGAAACGCCCCGGCAAGGGCTTCGGTACCAGCAACAAATCGAGCAAGGGAGGAACCAGGAGAATATATAGCGGATCCTAAGGAGGTGAACGTTACGGCACTTAGATATAGACCTTTTAGCCAAATAACACCAACGTCTGTAGCAGGCCCACATTCACTGAAGCAAGGCAGTATCTTCTGTACACCGTCCGGCGTCGAGATTCCCAAAAGAGAATAGAGACTGCCAGAGACAGGGAGTACAAATACGGACCAACCCAAAGGATACCACGGGCTCTCCCCATACTTACAGGAGTATCTGAGTAACTTATTCTTCCAAAGCTTCCGGCGCAGACTCTTCACCTTACTCCCGTCTTCAGTATCTCTGAGCTGTTGCTCGAACTTAGCATGTTCTGCCTTCTTCTGTTTGACAAAGAAGCCGGATGCGATTGAGTCCGCTCCTAGCGCCTTGGCGCCGTTCTTAGCGCGGGTGTATGTTTCCGCCTGGTGTTGGAGTTGGGTAGAGCTGCTGTAAGGTCCGTTTACTAACCGGTCTTCAGTTTCGTATATCGGTGATTCGTCGAGTGAATCTTCGGGGTAATCGAACGTGTGGATGTCAAACCCATTCTTTTCCAGTTGGTCTTCTATCTGGATAAAGTCGAAATTAGAGAATTTTGTACACATAAACAGATACTCACCGAGCGTCCCCCGAATCAAATCAAGCTGTACATCGCCGATAGTACAGTAGCGTAAATCATAGAAGACGCCACCACCCTCAGGCACCATCAAATTGCCACTGTGGGCAGTCGTACCAGCACGGAGATCAACTACTGATGGAAGTCCGCCCCCGGGGTCGCAGTTGAATTCTTGGAGGTCACACTCTGAAAGGACTACTTTGCGGGGTAGGTCGACATCCCTAATGATGAAATCCTGTTTTGCGTCAACACCCGTGAAATGGAGATTGCCGCGTATCGCCCCATTCTCAATTTGGAATCGTTCGGTAAATTCGGTGTGGCTGGCCTTCAGCTCCCTATTAAGATAGCAAGCCTTCAGTCGGAAATAGTCATCATACCTGCCCTCAAGATGGAACGGGGTCGAAAATCGTGAGCGGTTGAACGTGGTCTCACCGTAGGTCCGATTCGGCGCATAATGGAGGTGATTTCGGAAATGAACGCCGACAAACTCACGCCGCCCCTGAACCGTAGTCTTACTTTCCCGATATCTCTTGAACACACATTGGACAGCACGAAAGTCGAAATCTATGGTAGTGTTCTTCAGTTCGATAAAATCTATTACTGTGTTCGTCAATTCGGTGCTGTCCGTTTCGATATCAGAAATAGAGTCGGGGGTTAGGTTGACTGACTGGAATGTTGCTCCGAAGACATCCTGACTCTCTTGAAGGAGTTCGGTGAATACATCTTCATCAGAGAGGTCGTGTTCTTTTCGAATTGAGGTGTCAATATGGTATCGACAGAAATCTTTTCCATCAAGTGGTTCTACCCCACATTCGAACGGTTCGTCGGGGACAGCCTTGGTTTGATGTGTCCTCTCCCACTCCTCAGGAGAGAATACATGGTCGCACATACTATTTCGTGTTTGTTTCATTGCAAATATATTTCGTCATCTGCTGCCTTGTTAGCATAGCTCTAATGCGATAAAATACAGGCCCATTGGAAGTCGAAAACTCAAATTGCGGTGCTGGTTTTCTCAGTCCCAGTCAGAGGTTGTCTTCTACCACGAGCTCTGTTTCGAGAATGTTGATCAGCGCATCTTGGCGATGTTCCAAGAACTCTTCATACCGTGGATAGGTGTAGGCGCCAGCGTCCGGGAGGTGGTGAATCTCCTTTGCAAGCCGTCTATCGACGCTAGAACTTGAGAGCCAATCTTCGGGGTCCTTCTCACCTTTCGATTGATTGCCAGCCCCGTGAGGAAGGAGTGTGAAGTTCGCAAACTGGTTCACATTTTCATCACAGAACGAGATTATCCTCTCGATTTCCTCGGCGTCCAGTTCGGCCGCCGTGAGTTTGGTTTCAAGATAGTTATCCTTGTTCCGGAGTTTGCCTGCCGGGTAGAAATGGTCGATCTCGATCGAAGTAACGTCGTCTTTGGCCTCTATTTCCAGTAGCGTAATCGCGTCATCGTCAGGGTCGAAATCCTTTCCGACACCACGTTCGGCATAGAGTTTCGTCAAGAGGTAGTTACGAGCCGTCGTCCGAGAGCTGTGGTCGGCGTCGGTAACCAGAGACGTGACGCTGCGACCGACCGATTCAGCTGCTGGCGTGTCGGTATCGCTTACATGAACCCCGAGGGTAACTGAGCCATCGCGGTACTCTTTGAGGAGTGCAGCAACGTTGAACGACTCAGCAGCGACGTACTCCCGTACATCAGTCAGCACGCTCATCGAGGAACTCACATTGAAGATGTTGTTCAAGACGGTCAGCTGAAGCCAGTACTCCATCCGTCTCCGGTCATCGGATGAGATATCGGTGTAGGAGTCCAGATCCTCACGCCCCTCCCAGCAGTACTGCATAATTGGTAACAGGGCGGTTTTCCCGGTGAGACACTTCCCAGTTAAACCGAACTCTTGAGTGACGAGAGTGAACGCCATTCGAACCGTGTCGAAGAACGAGTCTCCCCAAACATCCTCAAGTGGGCTAATCGTTTCCGGAACGAGATTGTCCTGTTCGAACGAGGGTTTCTCGCCATTCAGATACAGCAACGACCTGATGAGGAACCCCTTCCCGAAGCCGAAACTGTACGTGCTGAATTCGCTTGTGAGCTGGGAAGCGCGACTCTCAAAAACGTCCTTTGGGTCGCTTCCATCCTCATCGAACATGTCCCAGTACACCGTAATCAGAGAGAACGCGATATCGGAATTGCTGAGTTCCTCACCGCCCTTGTTCCGGCGGACGAACAGTTCAAGCGCCTCTTCACTCACCATGTCCCGAACTTCCTCACAGGGGATTTGCTCAGCCGTCAGGGCGCGTTCCAACCGCTCGAGGTTCACCGCGACTCTCTCGGGCAACTCATCGGCACCGAAGGATGCTGGTGAAAGGAGCCCGTCAACGGATATCTCGTTGTGGTCACGCCAAGCGGCGTTGATCGGGAACCAGTACTCGTCATTTTCGAGGTCGTATGCGTCGGCCTCGTTTGCGTAGTCCTGCTTGCTCTCGCGGCGGAACTCAAAGCGGTAGATGTTCTCTTGGGCGTCATCCGGTCGTGACCGGTCAGGGTCCGTCAGGAGGTCCAGACACAGCTGCTTCTGGTGATATGAGTTGTATTTGTCTGTGTGCTTCCGATAGCGGTGGTCGTAGAAACTCCCGCGAAGGGCGATCAGAAACGAGGTCAACCGCTGTTGCCCATCGAGAGCGAACGTGTAGGACTCAAACGCCGCGTCGGTAGCTACTTTCTCACTATGATAGTTGACCGTCTCCGGCGCGTCCGTATTGGGGAAGTTCGACCGATTTGCATAGTGCCGAATGAATTTGTATTTCGCTTCCTGGTTTGGATCTGCATCGTCAGCCGTTGCGTTCCACAGCAGGAGCGTCCCGATGGGCAACCCGCGGAGGAGTGAATCAAAGAGGTCCTCAATATCTTCCAGCCCCCAGCAGAATTCCCGTTGGAGGGAAGGGATGAACACCGGCGCTTCATCAGTGAGTGAATCAGATTGGTAGGGGTCTACTAGGCGGCCAAGAATCGATTCAACGGACGTCCGTGAGTGGCTTAGTTCGATATCTCCCTCATAACTGGTCCCGGGTTGGCCATATGAACGTCTCACAAGCCACGCAAATATAATCCCTGACAGTTACTGTGGAGGCTCTGAAGTCGGGTAGCACCTGCAGAAACGAAGCAGGGCAAACGAGAGTACTATCTATTGCTGATGAATGGCTTCGTTGAAATCCTATTATTCAATATTACCGTCGGTGAAAGCCCCGTGAGCGGGTATGCACAGTCAGTGTGGGAGACCAGCCAGTCAGAAGAAAACCTCCGGCACCAGCAATAATATCGACTCCGACTGTCCGGGTTACGAATATTGTGAATGACTGCAGAACCCCGAGCAGGAAGGTAGCTAGCACAATGGCAAGGAATTCGCTTCTCCACCGACAATATATGGGGCATCTTCACTGTCCATGGTAAAGATATTAGATATTACGGCATAGTCCCTGTGGTAGTTGAGCACACCTAATTAACGGCCAATTCTCTATCGAAGGTGCGAAGCAAACATTGGCAACATTCTGCATTTATCCCATGTGTTCAGCAAGCCAGGTGTGTGAGTTAGGAAGGTTCCAGCAGATCCGCTCCTCTCAGCATATCGAAAATTATACTGCAGACAAGAATTAGGTTCTTCTGAACTTCCGTCGAGCAATTCTCAGAGGCTAACACGACCGGAATTGGGAGAACCGAGGGTATTTCACGATTATAAGGGCCGATCAGGAGGACTTCGAGAGACTCAGCACAGGTAATGCAGCGGTTCCAAGGTATCCAGATCCGGCCGTAATCACCTTCGTTACCCAGCCGTCGAGCAATTTTTGAGATTACATCATTACTTTGGAACTCGTCGAGGTATTTTCTACCGCCTCAAATCGGCCCGACGGGGTTCTTCTTCGATTTGAGGACGTCATATTGTCTTGCATATCGCGGTTTTCGTCCAAAGAAAGAGACGATATGCAATGTGCGAAGGCCGCCGGCTCTCTCAGGCCGAGGGGCCATCACAGGGGTAGCGGAACTACGGAAGTATCAGATTTAGCGCATTGGTTGACAGGGTGCGTTTCGGTGGGGTCTGTTGCCCCCGCGAGGGGGTGGCGGGGCGCGTCACGTGCCCCCCAATAGACGATGGCTTCGGAACAACGCAGTAAGACACGAGCAGCGGATCACGCAGCAACTACCACTGACGGTGAGGCGCCGTGGGCGGACCTCGAGATGACGGTTCCGACCGACCGGAATCACGCGTCGGTCGTCGCGCTCGTGGAGTGTACTCTCGTCGAGCTCACGCACGAGGCCGTGGGAGCCGTCTTCATCTCCCGGCAGGTCGGGCGGTCGACGCGGACGCAGTACGTCGCGGCCGACGACGTCGGCGAGGAGTTCCAGAAGCGGCACTTCGACGACCGGCTGGGCTGGCACGAGACCACCGTCCCTCGACGAACCGTTCGCGACGAACTCATCACTCAGCTCACGCGGTCGGCGTCAACGACGGCGGAGCGGTCAGGTGAAGAAGCAGCCAGCGAGCCAGATACCTTCGTCGTGACGCCAGTTCGAGAGCTCCAGAACCCGTAGCGGCTAGACTTAACCAACATTCCGAACCGATACCGACACCGTGTTGGTTAACTCTGGGGCTGGATCCACTCCCTCGCCCCCACCCACCGCTCTGTCCCTCGAGTGAGTGTATCCTGGCGGCCGGTCCGCTCGAACGCCCGTCGCGACGGGTTTTATCGGGGCACTGTTCGTCGAGTGCGAGTATGGTCGTCGTCGAGGAGGTCACCAAACTGAGCGCGCGCCGTGAGGTCCACTACCTGTGGCCGGAAGGCCATCGGTGGAGGAAGTGCTCCACGAGCGGCTCAGTGGCCCTGCAGAAGCCGTCGCTCCCGACGGAGGTCGAACGGGGGACGTTCGCGACCGGCTGGTCGTTGACAAGAACCCAGAGTCACAGGACGATCTTGAGCCCCTCACGAAGCGTGCCGTCGCCGAAGCGATGGACGTCTCACTTCTCTCGAAAGGTGGCCGCTACGAGGTGCAGTCCGCGTCCGGCAACAGGTGCGAAGTCGACATCGTCGACGAATCATGTACCTGTCCCGACTGGCAGCAGCGTTCACCCGAAGGCGGCTGCAAGCACCTGCGTCGCGTCGATCACGAGATCAAACGGGGCCGCGTTCCCCGCCCAGACGGCCGCCTTCCTTCCCAGTAGGCCGACGAGTGAGCTACTCCACGGGACGGACTGTGTCGCCATCTCGTTTGACTCGGTCGAACGTCGCGAGATACGCGATCCGGTCGCGAACCTCGTCGGTATCCAGCTCCAGTTCGGCGGCCAGTTCGTCGATGGTCATCGGTTCATCGAGTGCCTGGAGGACTTCGAGCCCCCGGTAGTACCTATTCGTGAGCTCCTGGACGCGGGCCTCGATTGGCGTGGTCACCCCATACCGCTCCTCAAGTTCGACCAGGGCCTCGTTCGCGAACGTGGCGAACTGATCGTCTCCCAGGCGTTCGATCTGGGCTTCGAGTTCAGCCCGGACGACGTCGTAATCGAGGCCGGCCTGCACGAGCATATTCATGTCCTCGATGTCGTCGTCGCGACCGGCGATCGCCTTGAACAGAAAGATATCCTCGTTGCTGACCAGCCGGACCGTCAGTCCATCCGTGTCGAGGAACGGCTCGCTGCGCTCTTGCATCCCGTCGGTGAGCACGAGCTTGTTCGCGACCTGCTGGTTGAAGATATCGAGGCGACACCCATCGTCGTTCTCGACACAGCTCGTCGCGCCCAGCGCCCGGTAATCTGGATCCAGAGACTGGACCTCCGCATACCCGAGGTCCATTAGGACGGCCCACAGCTGGCCGTACGCGTCGCCATCCGGGACGACCAGGTCGATGTCTTTCGTCGCTCCCTTGAGGTCGCGCAGCGACATCGCGCCACCACCGATCAGGTAGACCGTGAGCGGTTCAGATAGCCCGTCCCCGATTCGCTGGAATTCGTTCTCGATGTACTCGCGTCCGAATGTTGGTCTCATTGTGGTAGTGGCACCTCGTAGTCAGCCGCCAGCTCCTGGAACTCATCCCACGCCGGGAGCCAGTCATCATCGACCTCGCCGTGGGTCTCGAGGTAGCGGAGCAAGGCGTCGATCTCGTCTTCAAGTCCATACTTCGCCGCCTGCGCTCGGAGGTCCTCCTCGTCGACGTCGACGTGGCTGAGCAGGAGGAGACAGTACGAGCGGTGGCGGCTGCCGTCGTCGATTAAGAGGGTATGACAGCAGAGCTCCGCCGGCGAGACTGCGTCGAGTTCCTCGGAGTAGACGTAGTAGCGGTGGCCGGTGAGCAGGAACTGGAGGTCGAAAGCCGCGAACCGAGCGAGGCCGGTTTCGTGGAACGCCTCCGCGTCGATCTCCGTCTCGGCCTGGGCGAGGAATTCGTCGTAGTCCTCCCAGAGAATCGTGCCCTTCGGGGCGACGGCTTCGAGGCGTTGACGATGCAGATGGTGTGCGAGTTCACGGGCGAACGCGTGGAGGCGGTCGAAGTCGGCGTTGAACTCGTAGTGGCCGTCGGCCGTCCCGACGAGACCACGGTCGCGGAACCGTTTGAGAATCCGGTTGACCGTGTTGCGGTAGTTGTCGCTCCGGTCGGCGATCTCGGAGACGGTTCGCGGCTGGTCGAGGTAGTACAGCACCTCGAGTGCCTTGCCGGTTAGCAGCTCGGGGAACTCGATGTGGGAGTGTTGGCGAACAAGGTCTCGATAAAGTTCGACGGCGCGAGCATCCGACGGGACGACGCGTTTTCGCCGGCCATCGCGTTCCGTGTAGACGAGCCCCTTCTCAACGAGGTCGCCGACGGCACGGGAGAGGTAGCTCTCGCTGTGGTCGAGCTTCGTCGCGAGCTCGGAGATCGTGTCGCCGCGGTCGACCGTGGCGAGGACCTCGAGTTCGATGCGCCGGAGCATGGTGTAACATAGTACGAAACTTATATATAAAGAAGTTTCGAGTAGTGTTACAGTCAGTAATCGCGAGAACCGCCCCACATCGTCTTAACCAACAAAAATTATGATCCGTGGACTATGTTGGTTAACTTGAGTTGAGCTATGGTGTCCTCCATACCACCACTGCCCTATCAGGACTTCCTCTCGACATCGTCGCCACGTACGTGACAGGTTCGTAGACGCCCGTGAGCGATCGGCAGGACCTGCGGACTGCGGACGAAGCCACACCGAGGCCTAGCAGACCGAAACTGAGGTGCTTTACTGGAAATTGCGGTGTGGTACTGGTAATACGTATCTCCATGAATCGTCAACGACGAGTGGACTAGGGGATTTGTTCACGACCGGTGGGCTCAGTACTCTCTCTGTTTCACGATCAAAATCTCCGATCGATATCTCAAGGATAGCCCCAATCGCCAAATTAAATACACCCGTGAACGGCTACACTCGTGCTGAGTGCCTCTAACCCACCAGCATTGGCGTGTCTCGGGGTGCCCGACCTGATACACGTCAGAAGGTTCCCTCATCCCCTTTCACTCCGAAGTCGGATCGTAACCAACTCTCCAGGAACTCACCTACCGCGAACACAGACGTGATCTCGCAGAATGGATGCTCGCACTCGAGGAAACCCGGGTAAAGCCGAAGGCTACAGTCACAGCACGGTCAAAAACCGGATAAACCGCCTAGACCTCTTCTCCCGTTTTGTCTGGGAGCGTGAAGGCCGATTCATCCAAGAACTCACGACAAAACACGCTGACAGCTGGATGCGATACCTCGCACGACAGGACCACAAAGAATCCACCAAATGCCACTATCAGAAAGCAGCACAAACACTGTTCAAGTGGAAACGCTGCGCACGCAACCAAGACACTGAATGGAATCCTGAAATCGAATACAGTGATCCATCCACAAGCTACCAACCACGGGATTACCTGACCAAACAGGATAGAAGGCGGTTGCGAGAAGCCGCAATGGAATATGGCAGTATACCCCACTATAACTCTGTAACACCTGCCGAGCGAGAACAGTGGAATATCTATCTCGCACAACGACGCCTTCAAAAACCCAAAGAATAGGTCTCGAAAACGGATTGGAACCAGGCGAACAGCTTCAAGTACACCTCGATGATCTATACCGCATTAGACGCTGGTCTCCGACCCATCGAGATCAACCGGGCGAACATTCACTGGGTAGATGTTGACAACTCCGTACTCCGGATTCCACGAGAGGAATCTTCGAAAAACCGGGAGAACTGGATTGTCGCATTGAAACCCGAAACCAGCAGCATCCTCTCACGCTGGATAGAAGAACGAAAGCAGAAATCCAAGTACAACGGCCGGGTTGCGTTGTGGCTGACCAAGTATCAGTACCTCACAAAGCATCCTCGGCTAGTTGTTTCTGAAGCCTGAGTTCTGTGGCGAAGCGGTTGCACTGACGGTCTTGACGAGAGAATCAGAAACGAATCGATGCAGAGACGTCGCTGTCGGCGGCGGCTGCCGCCGACGCGACAGCGTCGCCACTCCCGCTGGAGGCTGTCTGGGTGGTGATTACCGGTGGAACCGGTCGTCCGGTGGTCGGTTTGCGGGGACGGCCCGACGCGTCGCGAGGGCCGTCCACGCTGCCCGTCGGATCATGTTGGTGAACTCCTTGAACGACCACTGCCAGAGGCGACGCCCGCCTCGGCGGGGCGTCGCCACGTACTCCCAGTGCAGATACCGCCAGACGTTCTGTAACAGCAAGCTCACCACGACGTACAACAGCCGCACGACCGGATTTTGTGTCGAGGTCGTCGCAATGCTTTGTTCAGAGAGTCGATAGCTCGCCTCGATACCGAAGCGTTTCGCGTAGTGGTATCGAGCGTCTCGTGGTGAGTCGATGAACGGCGCGTCAGCGGCGTAGCCGTGACGCGCCACGCCATGGTCGTCGTACCGTCCGTTTTGGTAGGTACAGTCGATGTAGACGGGAAACTCGACGGTCCAGCTGTGACCGTCGAGTTTCGCCGTCAGGCTGTGCTGAATTACGCGACTCCAGCCTTCCGAGAGTTCCTGCTTGATGGTTTTTCCCCAGCGGACGATCGGCATCACGTAGGCGTGGTTGTGCGCCTGAAGCAGCGTCAAACACTTGCTGTCGTAGAATTCACGGTCAAGAAAGACGGCCTTGACGTCGAGGTCAAGGCCGTCGAGGAGACCAAGAAACTCAGCGAGGACACTGCTGGCGGTGTCGCCGTCTTCGAGACGGCGCACCGCCAGCGTGTAGCGCTTGTTCTTCACACGCGCGTAGAGTGTCGCGTAAGCGTGGAACGCAGTGGTTCCACGCTTCGCTTGGGAGTGATAGAGACCGTCCGTGTCATCTTCGTCACCATAGTAGGGCCGCAGGTGGAGGTCTGAAACGACCTCCACCTGCTTGGGGAGGACGTCAAGAACGTCTTTCTGGAGGAGCGTGTTGCCAACTTGTTCGAGCGTCTCTAGGTCGAATTTAGTGCGGAGATGGTAGAGAACCGAGTTTTTGTGGGGTGCATCTTCGCTTCTCTCACAGAGCGTTGAGACCGAGGTCCCGTCGGCGCACGCGCCGACGAGGACCTCGTAGATGTCTTCAGCATCAAGTTCAGCGTTTTCACCGAGAGTGAGAGCAACTTCCTCGTCAAGGGAATTGACGAGGAAGTTAAGGAGCTGGTCCTCGTGGATTTCACCGTCTGCTTGCTGGGTTTTGAACACACCTTCTGCAAGCAGACGTCTCAACTAACCGGCTTTGTGATGTACTGAGTATGGAAACCGATACAACAAGGACAGTTTCAGAACCGTGTTCCGCACCATCGCCACCGAAGCCGGCCTCGACCTCGAGAACCGGGATTTGACGCCTTACAGCATCCGTCACTCAACGGCGACGTACGTAGCTGAACAGGAAGGGTTAGCTGTCGCAGCCGCACAGTGCCGGCACAAATCCAAGCGCACCACAGAAAAATACGAACACAGTTCAGTGACTCGGCAAAGCAACGCGGTCAACAACATCGACTAACTGTCTCGCTCTACCCTTTCGAGGGGCAGAGATCATAGTACGGTGGTTAGTCGTTAACAGTTTCAAGGCTGATTCAGAAGCCGGTTTTCGGAGTTGTCTGGTTCAACTGATCTGGTTCTTTTTTCTTTGAGAAGTCTTTCTTGAAGTTGATCTCACTGGCTTGTTAGAATACAGTAACTGTTCTTTCTGAAGGATGTGGGCAGATCGGGTGGTGAGTCAGATAGATTCGGCATACGTTCTGAGATCTTCTTCATATTCCCGTATTATGTCTTGGCGATTTCTTGGTTGATGTGTGAACTCGCCGTTTTCGTATATTACCTGCTCAACGACTCCACTTTCATGGCTCTGTCTCTGTGCTTGTCTTATGGCATCTAGGTGGTCTCTGGTGAATTCTACTATGTTTCCTTCATCGGGGTTGGTTCTTCGTCTCCCGACCTCTAATTGTGTCTGGAAGTTTGTAGCTACACCATTCTGTCTTGGGATAATGCCGTTCAGCGATTTAGTGACATTGGTGTGTATGTTTTCCCAGAATTCTGTTGTTTCTGTATCGTCTTCTAGGTATCCTATCCCTTTTAGATAGCCTGCCACTGCGTGGCCTGAGGCGAATGATGCGTGTTCGTAGACGTCGTCTCCTTCTACTGTGTATGCCTCTGATCCTTTGGCGTCTTTTAGCTCCACCCCTATGTCGGGTTCCATAAATTGACATCTTTGGTTGCCGTTTTCATCGATGAAGACTACTGTGCCGCTTTGTAGGATTCCGTTGAGTATACCGAGTTCTGGTAGTATATGCGTGTCTTGTCCTACGTTGAAGTTGTAATAGCCTTCTGTGTGTAGGTTGTCGGCGGCTACGTTCCATATTGCGACTGCTTCTCGTCGGTTGCTTCTTCCCATCACGTTGTTTGCGGAGATGTAGGTATCTTCGAGCATTTTGTGTCTAGTTGGGTTCTTATCTCGTGATGATTGTCCTCTGGTCATTCTTAGGGTTTCTTCGACGTTTCCTTCTGGATTGTATATTTCTTCGTCTTTTCCTATCCATTCTGGTATGTCTAGTTTTGGCCCTTGGTTTCTTGCTGTTGTTTGGTTTCCGACGGCTTCTGTGGTTGTTTTTTCAGCTGTTGTTTCTGTAGGTGTATTTGTTGTTTCGTGTGGTGCATTTCCTGTACATCCTGCTGCGAGAAGTGTTGTACTGGCAGCCCCGAGCTGTTTGAGTAGCGTTCTTCTTTTTCTGCCACGTTGGGGTTCTAAGCCTTGTTTGACAGCTTTGGATAGCGTTTGGTCTTCCATACTTGGTTCTTATCTACGTGTTATTGACCTGACTAATATAAAACCCAATCCGGATTTTTGTTACCAGCCAGTCGACAAAACCACGAGTTTTTCTATTGGTATGCGTGGTCCCAGTGTTCTACTGCGAGAAAGACCAGGCCATCATCGTCGACATCGAAAAACACGCGGTGATCTACTGTTCCGCCTCTGTTCCCGATTTTCAGCCGCCAAACCTCGGTATCACCGAGGACAGACGCACATTCCTCGATGACCACAATCTGCTCACCGGTGAGGAGCCCCACCAGCAAACCGACGAAACAATCTCGGATATTCGCTATCAGCGCCGGCATCACGCTTCTCACAGGGCGTTCGTGCTCTTTTCCGGACTGTGTCAGGTCGGAATTGGACTCGCTGCTGCGGTCCTCACCGACGGCGTTGGGAGCCTGATTGGAGTGACGCTCGTCGGCTGACGAATGGACAACATCGGGTAGGCTGGCTCGGTAGGCCGACAACAAAACTCGTTCACCGCGAAGTCTACAGGGAACACGAGAGGTTGCTTGGAAGAACTCCTCCGCACTCCAACCTTCGATGCCCACCGTGATCGCTTCCCTTGGTTGAACTGTGCTTCGCCGCCGCTTGGGGGCGACCAGATCGGGGTTGAACCCATCGAATGTCTCCTCGACTCGTACTTTGGATACGGTCCTCAATCCTTTCAGACACTCATCTACTGAGGAGGGCTTTCGTTGGTAGGCTACCTCACGTGTTCGGTAAGTGAATCGTGTCGGTACGTTTGGGGGGCGACTGCTCGGGTTGCGCGCGCTCCGGCGGGCAGACCGTTCCTGCCGGGCCCGGGCGTTTCGCGCTGCCGTTG
>NZ_JPES01000042.1:0-21896 GCF_000730175.1 Haloferax sp. ATB1
GACGCGATGACTGAGGACGAACAGGACGTTCGCATCCCGGTCCCGCTACCGGTCGAAGTGGGCGAGGACCAAGCCGCTGAAACCGAAGATGGGTTCCTTGTCCGTCGTGTTCGGATGCCGCTGTTCGACACTATCCAATTGAATACGGGCGTCTCGAACTTCGGAGAGTACTTCGCCGCCTTACAGGGCGTGCTGGACACAGTGAAGGACCACATGGCACTCGCCGAGCAATTGGGTGGTGACTTCGACTGGACGTACCACAGTGGGCTTGAAGAGCGAGTGAACCACTACACGTCGCAGAATTACTCCGGTGTCGAGGAGTTCTTCGAGCCGTACGTCACCGACATGCTTCAGACCGTCCGGTATCTCAAGGTGGAACACAACGACGGGCGGCTGTTCAAAATGTTCGAGGACACGGTGTTAGCCCTCGTCGTCAAGAACTACATGGAGTACGACTTCGTCGTCGGGAACCCACCATACGTTCGTACACAGAACCTCCCCGACGAGCAGAAGACGATGATGGATGAGCTATACGACTCAACGACTGGGAACTACGACATCTACTGCCCATTCTACGAACGGGGCCTCGACTGGCTCCGTGACGAGACTGGGAAACTCGGGTTCATTACGCCGAACCAGTTCATGGTTACAGACTACGGCGAGGGCCTTCGTCGCGTGCTACTGAGAGACAGCCGCATTGAGGAAGTCTACGACTTCCGTGATTCTGGGGTATTCGCAGATGCAAAGAACTACCCTGCTATCGTGATTCTCGAAGACGAGCCGGACTCGGAAGCACGTGAAGCGAACATGATTCGCTGTGTCCGAGTCAAAGCCGATACGAAAGCACCGACAAACCGCGACCTCGATACGGCAGTTCTTGAGGCTGTCCGAACTCACCGCGACGACCCCGGCTATGAAGACGACTTAATTAACGTGTTTGATTACCCACAGGTCGATTTAGACGACGGCTATTGGTCGTTGATGCCACCGGAGGAACTGAGTATCATACACAAGATGGAGGCGGCGAGTGACGCAACTGTTGGGGACGTGACCGACTCGGTATTCGCTGGGACGCAAACGAGTGCGAACGACGTTTTCCTCGTCACACCGGTCGATGCAAACCGAATCTCTGCTGACGACGCTGGTGACACGGTTACAGTTGTCCCAAAGGGTGAGGATCGCGAGTACGAGATTGAGACAGATACGCTACGCCCATGGTTGCAGGGCCGTGACGTCAATCGGTGGCGTGGAGACTGGTCTGGTGAACACGCTATCGTGCCATACACTCTTGAGAACGACGACAAAGGGCACCTCACGTCAAACCTCATCGACCGAGATTACTTGGAGAACGAGTTACCTCTGACGTGGGAATACTTAACGGAACATCGAGACACCTTAGAGAGCCGCGAAGGTGGACGGTTCAAAGGCAGAAACGACTGGTACGGGTTCGGGTATCCGAAAAGCATGACACGGTTTGCTGACCCGAAACTCATCTGCCCTGAAATCGCTGCAGAAGCAACGTTCATGCTTGATGACGTCGGAACGTGGTATTTCAAGGCCGCGTACGGTGTCCAACTCGAAGACGAGTTCAAGGACTGGACAGATACGTTCGCCGCCCTGTTGAACTCGAAAGCGTTGGACTTCTTCCTCAAGCACTACACAACGCTGAAGGTTGATGGGTACTACAAATACACCACCAACTACCTGACTCCGCTCCCGATTGCGTGGGGAGATGACGACGACCGTGCCGAGATTCGGGACCTCGTCTCAACGATTACGACAGCGATGGATACGGAGAGTAAAACTCACAGATTCCCCGAGGCGTACATCGGGGAGTACGATGGCGAACTGGATTACATCGCGTACGAGTGGCAGACTCGTCGCTATCCCGTGAACGCCGAAGTGCAAGGCGACGTTGACGGTGACTTCACCGTCCAAGCCGGTCGTTCCGACACTATCACAGACTCCGCGATGTACTCCGATGACCGAGATGCACGGAAGAACCGCGCACAGTACGTCCTCGCTGCCGTGGATGGTCGCAACGTCAAAAGTGGTGAGACCACAACAATTCCGATTCCACGAGACGACAGGGGTGTTGAGAAGTTGCTTGAGGCCCTCCGTTCTGATTCTGAAATGGTGGCCGAAACCAATCTTGATGAGTTAGAACAGAGGGTCAACAACATAGTGTACGACATGTTCGGTATCACGTCCGATGAGCAAGCCCAGATTGAGAAATACTTAGAGACGTTCCGAGTTTACTAAGGTCAGAAATTAGGATTCGGCAATTGCGAACTCACGGAGCAGATTTCACGTTTTCTGATCCGCGGTGTCATCGGATTTCGAACTTTCAGTCTACCCGGAATTTTAACAACCTCGCAACAGTCCTTCTTGTTGGTTGGGTTAGAAAATGAACTCCACCCACATTAGAAAGCAAATCCTAGCGGTCGGAGTGGCGCTGATGTTGATTCTCGCAGGTTGTACAACTTCATCGAGCCAGCCGATGCCGAAGCTGAGCGTCCTTCGCCAACATCTACGCCAACACCGACTGCTACGTCAACCCCTACATCAACACCAACACCGGCTAATCAGCAACCGAAGTCTGTCGAATACGGGAAGGTGACCTACTACAACGCCACTAAATCTGAGATTCGAGCCGTCAACGATACGATGACTCACTTCTTCGAGAAACTACCTGAGAATGAAACTCAGAGAACCGCTGTTGTCGCTACAATGGCGAGTGAGAGTTGTACCTATGGAAAGGTGAACGAGACAATGTTTACCTCTGCCTCATTTGCCCATAAACGGGGGCAGCAACTTTACCACGTCGCCCGCTTGATGCGAGCAAATTTCAACAGCAACATCAATCCAATTCAGATCCGGAAAGTAGCCCGTACCTCTTCGAAAATCGGGCAGTACACAACCATTGTGGGTACGTACAACGACTACCACAAGGCCGCCTGTGCCTTCGACCGGGATAGCCCTGAGACGGTTGAAGATTACTACCTCGCCAGCGCTGCGCTCGGCTTTGAGCTGTTGATGTTCCAGTATGGGATGTACTACAAGACCGCGTTCAAAGCGAACCGCGCTCTCTCTCATCAGCGAACGTATCGTGTTGTTCAATCCACGTTCGGAGACGAGGCGCTTGGCCTCATGATGAGCGGCTCCTACTGGTTGGTTCACGGAGGTCTGCAAGCCGCTCCGAACTTCGTGCGTGACCGAGCGGACGAGATGAATCTCACCATCTCTTCAGAGGCCACAGAGGTCGACCATCAGAGGACAATTGAGAAGTTTGTCGGCTCAAAGGTAGTTCCACGACAGGTATCTGAGGCGGCGACGCTCTGCTACAACAATATCAAAGAGCAAGCTGAGGACGATGGGAGTCTATTCAACCAAGCGGAGGAGTTTGCCGAAGACATCAGGGGCGGCTTCCTCGGTGGAGAGTACACGATTTCTGAGGTCGTAGAGACAGCTGAGGGAGTCGAACCGAGTAAACTCTCTGAGGAGCAGATGAAGAAAATGCAGAACTGTATCGAGAAGCAGCAGTCTGGGTAAACTGTTCTCGGGCTGTATGGTTCTGACCTTCCACAAGAAACTTAACAAATGATGAATTTCTAACCATATGCAGAAAGATTGGCCACCAGAAGGATACTCTGAGCCACGAGAGTATGACAAGAACGAGCGACACATCATCGGTATCGCATTCGTCATTGCTGGAGTATTCGCCGTTCCTGCACTTCTCCCGGTTCACGAAGGTGTGACCGCGTACTGGGTGATGTGGAGTGACCTTGCCGCCGTTCTCAACATCTCGTACCTAACTACCGCAGTTGGCGGAACGGTAACGTCTATGGTCGGGATTTACGTCCTGTTTCGAAAAGTGATGGTTCCAATTCACGAGGGAATCCACTACGGTGTGGGTCTTCTACTGGAACTTAACCCGAGATTCGGATATGAGGAGATGATGTTCCACAAAAACCCGAATGTGGTGGCGCTTTCGACGAACATCCCCGCCTGGAAGAACATGGCGATGCTCATCGCACCATTTGCAATTATTGGACTTCTATCGTGGGGGCTTGTTCAGGTTTCGGGGGGCCTCGTTGCCGGAATAGCGGCAATTGTTTTGTGGATTAATTCCGCCGCCTCCGCACAGGACTTGTATCACTACGTCCGACTTCTCCGTATGAACCCAGAAACGAAGTTCGCTAATTTTGAAGAGGGCAATCAAATCAGAACGGAGTACGCCGTACCAGAGCAGTAGGTAGAAAGTCTTCGTAGACACTCATCGGGCGATGTTATCTCCGGATGAGAGCCGAAACTCAAAGAAAATCGACTTCAATTGCGAGCCGATTTACCAAATAGCGCGCCTGCCTTGCCGACTCATTTGTTAATTTCCACCCTCTCTAGGCGAGAGTTCCATACTCCTCATTTGAACTCAGGGTACTTGATCCTGAAGTTAAATTCTTTGAACACGGCTTTTGCATAGCCTCTCTGTTTCGCCTTCGGGGTTGCGCTACGAGTTTTGAACACAGTACCTCGTTCTTACACCTGCGGGGTCGCCGTGTCAACCACCGACTGAATTAGTTCAATCATTGGATCACCAATTTTCTAAACTTAACAACAAACCAGAATTTATAACGCTCTAACCACATGTTTGGAGTGATGGTATCAGAAACCATTGCCGCGTCGTAGAAGACGGCAAAGTGACCGATAGAGAACTACTGGTTGTTGGAGGCGTCCTCGTTCTGGCCGCCTATCTCAAGTCCAGTAAGTGACCACGTGGGGCCGGGACCACCTACGAAAATCAACACAGTCCCTCGTTCTGATTCTATCATCGCTGCTGGCCGAGTAGCAACTGTTTAGTCGACGTTTCATGCAACCGCACCAGCTTCCGACGGCTTGAGGCGTTCTGACTAACGAGCATGAAGGTGTTAAATGAGGTACCTGATTTTATTCTGTACCTTACAGCCCAATTGTGGTATTTACTCTCTGGTGTGCTACCAGGGAAATCTCTCGAAAGGAGATCCATCTACCTCAAGTCTCGCTACTTTGGGGGTTTCAGTATCGTCAAGTCGTTCACCTGTGTATCGGCGGCTCTCCGGTAGTCAATGGGTTTCATAGACTAACTCACCACAGTATGCAAATCGATGCGGAGGTCCGTTCTTGTAGGTCGGATCCCCCAGAGGTGGCAATTGGCTATAATCATTCTCAGATTGTTTGCGGAGACAATATGAAGTTCTCCCCCACTCAGACAAATTTCGCAATCAGAACCTCTCACTCTCACACCGGGGCTCTGTTATTGTCCGGGACCGCGAGAATAGATATCTCTTCCAGTTGTAGACGTGAGTTGGAAGTGAGACAAGAATGCAGACCTGAATAGTGCGCTATGTTGAACGGCGTCGAAGTCCCCGACGAAGGTTCGTGGGGCTACTCGAGTGGGTGGATACCAGACGATATCGTCGCTGCTCGATGTCCACTCCCCGACAAGGGGAGCACCGAGAGCGACACGAACAGTTCCAGAGGCGGCCAGAGATCCAAACAGTTCGGAAGAGTCTACTATGCTATCGAGGTGAAGTCGGTTGCGAGTGGAAATCGCGTCCGGCTCACAGAAAACCAGCGGGAGATGATGGCGACCGTCAACGACACGTTCGATCACGTTCACCCGGTGGTCGTGATTATAGACCTTGGTGGGTTTCCAGAGTCAGTAGAAATTACAGTCGAAATGTATCAGGAGTCCGTATGGGCCGACAGACAGGCCTCAAAGACCATCTAACCAGTGGATACTAAATGCGGTCAAAGAGCTCTGAGTATATCATCTAGACGTTCACTTACGGAAGTTGGAGGGCGTCAGCGGACGACCGAACCGTGGACTTGCTTGGGAGGGGTGCCTCTGACGACAGCAATTTCAAATTGGTCAACTCACTAATCAACCTGTCTATTGTCTGGGAAGTGTCTGGCGGGATTACGGCAATCCACACCCCAGGCGTCGAATGTAAAATCAGGCGACAGGGACGCTTTCAGGGAACCAACGGTTGTCCACCAAGCGGCTCGAATCGCGAGTCCCGAAGGATGACCGCCTGGACGATGTCTGAGTCCTCGAGTAGATGGTAGAGGTAGGGAGTGACGCCTCGTCCCCGACCCCTCCCGACAACGCGTTCGGTCCGTCCGAGAATATCGAGAAACACGGCTTCGTTAAGTCGGTCATTCATCCGGCGCTGCGAGAGCGTATCCATGTCTAGCTGGTTTGTGATGTACCTGTAGACCTCGTAAATTTCGTTGCTCGAAAACTCGGCCTCATTCTTAGACTCAACGAGTGCTGCTAGCGCGAGAATTGGAGCTTTTGCCTGGGTTGGTTGATCTTTGAGTAAGGCCGCAAAGCGGTCCATATCGGCCTTATCACGAGCATCCTTGACGTGCTGATCAGTCACTTTCTCAGCATCACTATTCTTCGCGAGCTCGCCTGCGTTTCGGAGGATGTCCAGTGCCTTCCGGGCGTCGCCATGTTCTTGTGCTGCATACGCCGCACAGAGCGGAATGACGTCGTCAGTAATCACACCCGGTCTGAACGCATCCTTACGGTTCTCCATAATCGCACGGAGTTGATTTGCATCGTACGGGGGGAAGATGAATTCAGTATCTTGGAGACTACTCAGCACACGCTCGTCGAGCGATTTTTTGAACGAGATCTTGTTGCTGATCGCGATAATCCCCAGATTGCACGAATCAATCTTCCCAGCCTCACCAGCACGAGAGAGTTGCATCAGAACTTCATTCTCTTGCAGTTTGTCGATTTCGTCGAGAATGACGATTACAACGTCATAGAGTTCGTCGAGAATTTGCCAGAGCCGATGATAGTACGCGTCGGTCGAGAGTCCTGTTTCGGGGATAGAGATGCCAGTTCTCTCGGGGTTATTGAGTTCTCGAGCCAGGTTGACGACGACACGAGTCTCAGTAGATGATTGGGTACAGTCAACGTAGGCGCGACCCATCTCCACGCCTTGATTGCCGGCGAAGCGTTGGGCACTCCGTGTGACGTGTTTCGTGACGAGAGACTTTCCTGTTCCAGTTTTCCCGTAGATAAGCGTGTTCCGGGGCGAGTTACCACTGATAGCTGGATGAAGGGAGGACACGATATTCTCGATCTCCTCGTCCCGCCCGATGATGCGGTCCTCGTTAGGAATGTGGTCAATTTCGAGCAGTTGTTTTCGCTCGAATATCGGGTCCTCAGCAGCCCACATTTCATCAAGTGAGCGTTGTTCCTTGCCGCCTGAAGTCATACAATCGACACCCGGTGGAGAGCATATAAAGATAGGGTAATACACACCCCGTACGTCGAATGTAAGTGCCGTTTTGGACGGCCTTTAGACCGATTTTCTGCACATTCGAGAGTAACCCAGACATCCAAGCGTCGATTGTAACACACACCCCGACTGTCGAGTGTAAACCTTGCTTCGGCGCAGGTCCGTACCGGGGGACACCCCAGGTGTCGAATGTAAATCGATACGTGCCGTCGTTACAAACCACTCACTTAGCGTCGGGCGAGCAGACACACCCCACCTGTCGAAAGTAAATACCCGGAGAACACTATTGACAGAACCTCTATCGGCCCGTAGGGTGAGACACACCAAACAGACTGTCTCGCCTAGTTGGTATACGGTAGCTGTTTTCGTGTATTCGACTTATACTTTCCGCTAAATATAGATATCAGTGGACAGAGATTAGAACAATCGACACAACCTCTGCCTCTTTCAGACGAGTATCTGAGCGTCCCATCCCATCTATTTCGAGTGTTTACATTCGACACGTGGGGTGTGGGTGTCATAGTAATAATATTGATAGGTGTGTTGCAATCCGTGTTTCTGGGATATTTATGGAAGTGACAAAAGCAACTGATTACGACGGTAAATTACTTGACCGCTCGAATTGGGTATGGTCTCCAGAAGCCGAGTAGACATTCGAATACTCTCGGTCTCGAGCGGTTCTCCTTCTGGTTACGTTGTTTCGCTACTGGAGATTGCGATTGACACATCGATGTCGTCGGCAGAGAGTTCCTCTACGGTCTTAATCGCAATCTCATTGATCAGCTCGTACGCCTCTCGACCCAGCCCACTGTACAGTAGAGCGAAGGATTTCATGAGGATCACTGCCTCCGTGAGTTCGTCATCTGTTGATCCATCTTTGCTGCGAGCCATCGATTTGAACGCAGATGAGGGATCGAAGTCTTCCCAGTGGTAGAGTATGGCAAAGTCAGTCAGCGAATGTCGTATCTTCTCGTCAAGCCGGGTGTGGTACCGTTCCGGTGGTGCACCCCGCTCGCCATTGATGCACTCCCCGATACACACCCAGTCTGCCTGGGTGAGGAAGCCATTTCCTATCCCTCGAATGAACTGTTCATCCTCGTCGACGAGTTCGCTCCCACACTCGTGGCAGTACCTGGCCGATTCGGTTGCTCCTGTTGATCTGCACTTACGACACTTCTTCATGTGTCGCATTCTACCCCACAAGGCATAGAACCGTACACGTCACTTCGGGCTTTGATGGACAACACCACCATATTTTATCTATCCTCGACGGCAACCTTCGGTTGAGTGAATTGCAATGAGTTCCAGCGCATCAAATAATCCCCCTGAAGACAGCCCGTGGACGCCGGATGAGGCGTCGTCTGGGTCGGACTTCTCAGAGGGCAAGCGCGAGATTACTGATGGCTTCCGGAAGCTTGGCGACGGTGCCTCAGAAGTCGTGCATGGGCTCATTGTCGTCCTTTTGATTCTCCTTGTCCGTCTGTGGGATGACGACGAGGAAGAGCGTGCTAAGGAGTCTATAGAACGAAAAGAGGAATGGGACAATCTGTCTGCATCGGTCCAACGCAAATTCGACGAATCGAACGTAACCGAAGACGATGTCGATGATGCGATAGAATGGGCCAGGTCACAGTAGTCTTCGACACCAACGTCCTCATTTCTGGCCTCGGTTTTGGTGGAAAACCCAAGGAATGCATAGACTTAGCCGTCATGGGAGACGTTCAAATAGTCATCTCAGAGGATGCTCTCGACGAATTTCGAAGGTCCTCACTTATGACCGCCTGCCCTTCGATGAAGAAGAGCAACAGACACTTCCAGACGATCTTATCCGACTCACCGGGGCCGAAGTTATCAACCCAGAAGTCTCTGTCGAGGTAATTGAAGACGACCCTGACGATGACGTCTTTCTTGAGTGTGCGCTCGCAGCAGGGGCAGACTACATTGTTTCTGGTAACGACCACCTCCTTGACGAGCATCCGTTCCGTGGTATCAAAATCGTAGAGCCGGCAGAGTTCTTGACCCTCATTCGCGACTGATCCGCCTCTTGACACCCTCACGAAAAGAGACAGTAAAGATGTGCTGAACTCAGGACGCGAATCGTGCAAGGTTGCGGACATCGATCAACCGGAACAGCCGATGATACAGTCAAACGTTAGTACATAGCCGATTCCCAAAGCAATGACCAAGAGAACAACGAGTAGGAGGACTGCTAGAAGCCTGTTATAGGTAGGGGGTCGTTCTTGTTTGCTCATATGAATCTTGTTTGCCACGTCTAATAGAGAACAGATAGTTGGTTCGGCCGTGCTGAACTTATCCTCTGTCAGTGTCACGCCACACTTACTATTCTCTGAAAATTTCAACAGAGCCGAAAGACTCTAACAAAGGAGACACATTCCTCTGAACTCGCTTACTCTCCGTTATTTATTTCTTCTCGAATGATTCGCCGAACGTCCTCCTCACTAAGCCCACTCTCAAGCCGAGCGTCGGCGACATCAGCAGTCAACGCAGACAACAATTCATACACATGGTCGAACTGGTCTGCAATCGAATCATATGACTCATCTTTTGCGTTCTTCTGGGTGAGCGCAGGCGTCTCCACTTCGATATCCCGTGTGACTGGAATTGGTGTTAACATTCGCGACCGAGTTACGGTTTCTACGTCGCCAAGATTATCGATGAGGTGGTTCGAGAATCGTTCTTGCGCATACGCTGGCCCGTGGATCAGTGAAATTGCTCGTGGTCCGACGTCCCTCGCGAATGATAGTAGTCCGTGTTGGGCGGCGTGTCCGCTTAATCCATCAACCGGTGTCACCCAATCAGCCGGGATCGTAGCTCGTGTGTACATCCCATCGTCGGCCTGCACCCAGTCGACAGTCCCGTCGTTTTGTGGCCAGTCAGGCCCAAACGGGTCTGTGTCTAGGAATAGCGTTGCCGATTCTTCTTCGGCTTTGAGTACGTTCTGGAGTTTCCTCCCGCCCGTTCCTTTCGCTTGGTACCCGGTGAGGAACACATTCGCTGATTCGTATCGTGCAGCGAATTCGGCGAGGTATCGTGGAGAGTGACCACCTGTGAGCATCCCACTTGGAGAAATAATCAACGGGATGTTCTCACCGGTTTCTGGGTTGAAATTGCTGAGAATGCGTTCCCGGTCAGCGTCGGTCCCCGGCATCAAGGCGTTCTCCGGGAGGAATGGCTGGCGGTCCTGCGCGTTTTTCACGCGATTCGGGATTGATTCATCGAAGTACGTTGTGTCCTCAATATGGGTGTGGTACAGGTTTGTGGCGTCCTGCGCCATCCCATCAATGACCAGCACGACTTCATCTTGGATGTGGCTCGGCATCGTGTGAAGCCGCTCTTTGAACAACAACGACAGCGTCTGTGCTCGCCCCACACTGAACGTCGGAATCAATACCGGCTCGCGGTTCTTTAACGCACGTTCGACGGACTTGTAGACCGAAGTGCGAGCGTCCTTCATCGACGTATGGCTGTGCTTCCCACCATACGTGGATTCTATCATTAACAGGTCTGCTTCCGGAGGCGGGTCCATCGGGGGGAGATGCGTACTCCGTCCACCAACATCACCACTGAACACGACACGATACCCATTGGTTTCGAACGATATCCACGCGCTCCCTAGGAGGTGCCCAGCGTTCCCCATCGTGAACCGCAATGGGTCAATATCTGAGACGTGCGTGTACTCACATACACGGCCCGATTCATAGTCGACTGGTTGGAACCGTTCGTAGACTCGTTCGATGTCTTCTTCATCGAAGTGCTGTTCTCGTCCGGGTTTCTGTGCCTCCCGGCGGTGAATCTTCAACGAGTCCTCAAGGAGTGTCTGAGCGATTTGGGTTGTCGGGCGCGTCGCCACGATAGTTGCGTCATCGTCAAGCAACCCGCGATTCTCAAGGACAGGGAGCGCTCCACAATGGTCGATGTGTGCGTGCGTCAGGAACACGCCGTCGACCTGGCCTTTCTCGAGTCCACGGAAATCCGGGAACTGCCCACCGGTCCCTTGGTTCAACCCAGCGTCAACTAAGAGTGTGCTATGTTCTGTTTCAAGTTGATAACAGCTCCGTCCAACTTCCATTCCGCCCCCACGCGGGACCACAACCATTGGTGTGTCCTTGTCGACGGTGACGTCGGCGTGTTCGAGGGGGTCGAATTCGTCGCCCGTGTCTTTGGGGAGCCACGGCATCTCTGGGTCATGACTCATCACTTCAACACCTCCGTGGCGTGGAATACCGTGTGCTCGCGTTCCTGCCCAACGAACTTCACTTTCGACACCAACCCGTCCGTCTCATTGACGAGAGATGGAACGAATTCCTCGAGTGAGTCCAGCACCATACTCAACGGCCGGTTCTGGTCGCCGTCCGCGTTCAATTCGTCGAGCTGGTAGACCGAGGGAGTCAACGACAGGTCATTGTTTTTCTCTGCATCAGTTTCGGTGTAGTACTGGGCCCGCCCACCGGACACACTAGTTGTTCGTCCATGCCGGAACGGTTTTGCTTGAACTTCCTTGATACGGGTCAACCTCGTCGGTGTTCTGGTTTCTCCGGGGAGGGCTTCTTTGATGCTGTCACGCACATTCGTCGCGGACAGGGACCCTTCCTTTGCGAACCGAACCATTGTCATCTCACCATTTCGGTCGTACATATCTGGTTTCGGTACCAAATTCCCCGTCGCTGAGTCTGTGGTGAGGAAGTGACTTGGAATTTCTACGAGATCAATCTCTTGGAGCGTGAGGGTGTCCGTGTTCACCACAGGATGATCGTCCTCGAGATGGTTCAGAACTTCAGTGAGCTTCTCACAGAACTCAGGCGGTGTCCACGCAGTCGTCTTGTCGGGAGCACGCTCTACGGGGTTATCGAAATGAACCGTTTGTTCCGGGATGTACGGGGCACTCGGTTGGTTGACACTAACAGGGTACGACGGAGACTTGTAGGTGTCGTCTGTGGTGTCTGCACCTCTCGGACGTGGGAGACCAAGCTTCATGCGCACCGGGAACACGTTCGACGGGAGTTTGTCCAGTACAGACAATGGGTTATGGTCAGTGAGTAGTGCGGCTCGTGTCTCGGCTGATTCGGGTTTTCCGGACATGAATTGGGTACTCGTATTCGAAACGTGGCGCTTCATCAGCAAAACCTCGTTTCGCACCGAGTATGCTATTGTGTTCACTACAGGGGGATATGAATTAACACGGCTCAAGGATTCGTGTTTCATTTTTGAACGACCCTTCGGCAAACTCCAATACCGAGTATTTTGGTTCCTTGAATAGTCGAGAATCGGAAGTAGGACCAGAACACCGACCTGAAAGACTTTTTTGACTGTAACATAGCTCCAATTTGGTCGTCAAAAGTCATACTAGCACTTTTCCACCTAAGCGAGGCAATTTGGACACGCTCAATTTCTTTGTTGGACGCAATTCCAGTGTCACACTATTGTCCTTGAATACACTATTCTCTCTACCGCAGAGATCCATCGAATTTCTCAACAATCACCACCAAAAGTCTCATATCCGATGTAGTGCTTTATTACAAGTACATCCAATTTGAGACACCATGCTAGAGGAGAATGAGTTGCGAATCATGGCGACACTTGATTCCCCTAAAAAGCGCCGAGCACTTGCTACTGAGCTCGAATATGAGCCGGGAACCATCACGAACGCTGTGGTACATCTCGAAAAATTGGGATTGGTCACCCGTGAACGGGTGGGAAACGAGACGATAATACACCCAACGTCTGCGAAGTGCCTCGAGGTGTACCAAGACCTCACGGCAACCAACTCCCACGTTGACTTCCCGGAATTGCTAACGTCGTCGATGCTTCGTGTCCTCTATTATCTCCCCGCGGATGAACCAGTGTCGGCAGCCGAGCTTGCCCAACGAACCGAGGTGTCACGGGCAACTGTCTATCGGACGCTCAAGACGCTTACAAACCGGGCAATAGCTGTTAAGCAAGGAACGAGATACCGCCTCACCGAACAGTTCTCAGGACTTCACAAGTTCGCTGTGGAGCTCCGGCACCAACACCACCGTACGCAAGTCCAGACCGACATCGGGAGTGGAACACTTCTGTGGGAATCTTATGACGAGTTCATTGTGCGAACAGACGAGGGTGTTGACGACAGTCAGTACCTGCTGACAGGACTCGGTGCATTCAGCGAATACGGTCTGCAGTTCTTCACGCGCTCGGGGAACTATTACTTCTACTCAGAAAGCCGAGAGTCACTCTCACCGGCCGAGTTGGTCTGTCATCTACTCCTCATCGAGAACGACGCTCGCCACCGAAAGTACGCTATGCTTCTCATTACCGCAACCAACACATCCCACGAAGACGTTCACGAAGTCGCAACATCCTACGGAGTCGAAGACATCATCTCACCTCTCTTGACGTACCTACGAACAGAAGGCGAACAGACCTCAGGCCAAACCCCACCTTGGTCTGAAATGGAATCGCTCGCTCGTGACTACGAGGTAGAAATATGACCCGCGAGTCGACGTTGGAATACACGGCGATCCGAGAACAGTTTCACGAACTCGCGAACCTGATCAACGAGCCGATTACGGTGTTCCTCATTGGAGGTGGCGCTCTTACGCTCCAGGAGCTCAAGAACGCGACAAAAGACATCGACCTGATCGTTAGAGAAGAGTACGAACTCAAGCAGCTTTGGACAGCACTCACCGCAGCGGGATATGAGCCGCCAGAAGACCTCGAACAAGAGTATGACGAACTTGACGCGGCGTTTATCCTCGAGAACGGTAAGCGTCGATTCGACGTCTTCCACAGGCAAGTCGCCGGCGTACTCATGCTGAGTGACGACATGGAGGCCCGAAGCCAGCACCTCTTCGAAGACGGACCGTTGACTGTCCGGATGGTGTCACTCGACGATATCTTCCTCTTCAAATCGGTCGCGAATAGAGACGATGACGTCGACGACATGGTTGTACTCGCACAAGCAGGAATCGATGAGGAGTTAATCGTCCAAGAGGTGCACACCCAGTTGTCGCTTATCGGTCGAGACGAGTTTGTCGGTGCCATGAAGCACAAACTCGCCCGTCTCCAAGAGCAAGGGTACTCATTCGACATCCAAGATGAGATCGAACGCTTGCACTCACGAACCGTAGACGGTGAACGGGTCGATCAGTGTATTCGACTACTTGCGGAAACCGAATACGATGACGACTTGTACGAAGGAGTTCCCGAACGGACAGTCGAATCAAGGGTAGGTGAGGAGACAGCTACGTCGGGTATTGAGTGGCTCCAGCAAATCGGGCTCGTCAGATACGGTGAGGACGGGTCACTCGTCCTCCAAGAGAAAATTTGATACCCGAATGGTAAAATCCAAACATCGTTTCCTCGTACAATCAGTTAATGAGTGAGCCAAAAGACGCGGACACGAGACCAAAAATATCAGTTGCAGTTGTAGATAAGAGCCACACGAACGAAATCCCAGACAATATTGACTCTGAATTATATACGACAACAAGGCCTGAGTCATCGTTGGTTGAGTTTGCGGCTGACCCTGACGGAGAGCTGGCAGAGGCACTCAGGCGAAACGGATTCGACGTCTGAGCTAATCCACTTACACACCTACGGCTCTGTTGAAATACTCAGGGCCTGACAGATGTCGCGTGCTGAATATAGAGGGGGATTCCTCGCCGTCCGAACGCTTATCCTCTGAGACCGATTCGAGTTTAGTATGGCAAGTGCGACTCGCAACGGTGACGACGACTTTGAGGGGGTCGAGTTCATCCGCGAAGACGACGGGAGTATCACCGCCCGCGATACCGAGACCGGTCTCGCACGTGGTGGCGACACCCGAGCAGAAGCACTTTCGCAGCTTGCGGAGGCTCTCGTTCTCCACGAGGGTGGTGGTGAGCCCATCACCGACGATGACTTCGAAGAACTCGGCCTCGACCCCGACGAGTTCGAGAACCGTGAACTGCCCGACTTTATGCAGTAGATGGTACGGAAGACGTTCTCTGGCCGCGAGGTCACCAAAGCACTCACCAAGTACGGATACGTCCCGAAATCTCGCCATGGAAGCCACGTTCGGCTCCGATACGAGCATCCTGAGACGGGAGAAGTCCGAAACGTCGACGTGCCGCAGCACGACGAACTCAAGATTGGGACTCTCAGGTCTATCGCCGACCAATGCGGCGCGAAGGACTTCCACTCGTGGTGCGAGTGGATCGAACAGACGCTGTAACCGTCATCGATGTGGGCGTCGGTATGCTGAACACTGGACTTACTGAGGTAACCGACATCGCGCTCCTGTCTGATCTTCTCGGGAGAAGCCTCGAACCTGGACTCATCGCAGTTGGTGAGTTGGGGACGTCCTCACCGCGGACAAGCCCGGTTCGTTTAGGTATCCAAGTCGGTCGCCGTCACGTCCTCGGGACGATGGAGCGGCCCGTCGTGGTGGTGTTCGTCCCTGGTATTCCACGTCGTAGGGCCACTCATCGGCCCATTTGAGAGCATCAGTAGCAGATGGGAAGCCGACGGTGTGCCACTCTCCACGCTGATCTTCATGGCAGACATAGCGGCGCACGTCTCGTTCGCCCCTTGGTCGTCGCGCGGTGCGAACGCAACGGGGCGGACCTGACGACTAGACGCCCAGGACCTACTCACGATTGCAAACATATCTTTGCACCCACAAACTAATATGAGCGCAATCCGTCTCTAGGACAATGACTGAGGATACACCGTCTCCACCGGACATGAATCTGACCGGTGAGTGGGACGAAGCCGTCGAGAGTCGGACGGTGAAAGATCGTGTGTATGAAGCAGCGACGACACTCACGGCCCCAACCACTGTTGCGGACGTCGCAGAGCGTGCTGACTGTACAAAAGAAGGTGCTCGTCCCCACTTGGAGTGGTTCGTCGAACTCGGAGTCCTCGAAAAAGTCGCAGACAATCCTGCACTTTTTGTCCGAAACGAGGCCTACTTTGAGTTCCGTCGTGTCACGGAACTGACCCGGGAGTTCAAAACAGCTGAAGCAGCCGACGAAGCAATCGACGAGTACCGAATCCGCGAACGAGAACTCTCGAGCTACTTCGCTGAATCCTCACCCGAGGCGGTTGTTCTTTCCGAGGCGACGTACGAAGATCTCGATGAGGCGTACGATAGACTGAGTGAATGGCGAACTGTCACTCGCCGCCTTCGTGAACTCCGAGAAGCCAAATTCCGTCTCAAATCAAATACCGGTGGGAGTCCTGCCTCGTCGTTCCCCTGAGCTCGATGGGACGCACAGATGACCTCAACGAAGAACGGATGCAAATTCTCGGTGGTCGACTCGCAGATCTCTCGGTAATCGAGACCGTCCAGTACTTCCCGTCTGGAAAAGAAGATCGTGTTGTTGCCACTCTTCAGTCGAGTTACTATCCCAACGTTGTGGATACTGCCACTCTCGAAATCCGTCTTCGACTGAATGGTGAGTTCAATATTCAGTATTTTGAGGAATGGGCTGGTGAGCGCTGGTCGTGTCGATGGGACCGCCACCCAAATACGCACAATACGCGCGACCACTACCACGTACCACCACAACCGCGAGAAGAGAGTGCGGTCGATGCAGTCTACCCAGATGATCCGAATGGCGTGCTTCGGGTTGTTCTTCAGACTATCGAGAAACGAATTAACGATGTCTGGGCGACAACAGATCCGGTTTTCCCGTCAGAATACGAATTCGAGAAGGAGTACGGTGCAGACTACCTCGTGGACACGTAGGCAGTTTGTCACTCTGGGCGGACGACTTCATCGCATGAATAGCACTCTGCGAACACGCCAGTTGCCCCATCGCCATCCTCGAACTCAATAATCGACTGATAGGCTTCAATCTCTTCGCCGCAGTCAGGGCATCGACCAAGCGCCGTCGAATCACTCGTCATGGGGGATTGTGGAGACGCATGTGACACAGATTGTCTCCAGTAGTAGTTACATGGTGTCACAGCAAAGATGTTTGGCCAGTTCGCGCGCCCCCCAAAGTCCCAATCTCCGGACCTGTGGTCGGCACTGGTTGTTGATATCGGACCAGGATAACCAATTTCAGAGTTGGCTATTTCGAGATAGGCTATTTTGCCTTCAAGCGCAACGGAGTCTGCTCGCATATTCCGAGCAGAAGGTTAGGAGCAAGTTAGGTACCTCAGGCAACTAAGGTAGAGATGGTAGGACAGAGACATTTCTGGATACCATCCATAATCGAGAACAGCCTTAGTTAGCTTATTTTCCACATTCACATTAGGTACCTCAGGTGCCTAAGGTGGCACTGGCCCATTAGGTGAGGTAGTTGAGCTAGGAACAATAGATAATATAGATGAATCAAGCGGTACAATGGTACCTACCTTACCTGCCTCAGGTACCTTAGGTGGCTTAGGTGAGGTAGTTAAGTCAGAAAATATTATATGATATGCGTGAGTCTATCCGCACAACCACAGGTACCTCAGCTACCTTAGGTGACTCAGGTGAACTCCAATGTCACAGGAACCCCAACCAAACGCTGTCGCACTGAACACGCTCAAGGGTGGCGTCGGGAAAACAACGATTTCGCTTAACACTGCCCGCGAGTTAGCTGAGCGAGGTCACGATGTTCTGCTTGTCGACCTCGACCCGAATGGTCACCTCACAGTTGGCCTTGACTTCCGCGAAGTCTATCTAGACGATGAGCACGCAGATCTCGGAGAGATCATCATAGATCGGGATGCAGAGCCAGATGACGCAATCGTTTCGACTGAGTTTGGGTTTGACCTCTTCCCATCAACAGCAGACCTCGAAGACGTCCAAGATCGTCTCGGGTCGGTGAACCACGGAACAGTCAGGATGCGACAGTTCCTTGTTGAGCCGCTCTTGGGCGAAACCTACGATTACATCATCATCGACACGCCCGGGAGTACGGGCCACCTCACGGACAACGCACTCGTCGCAACCGAGTCGATTCTTGTGCCACTCCGCCCAGGCCCTGAATCACTCGGAGGGTTCGAGCGAACGGTCGAGCGTCTAATCAAGCCACTTCGAGAGTTCATTTCGCTGGACTTGCTTGCAATTGTACCGACAGACCTCCAACGTCGTATCGATCAACAAACTCTTGACCGAGAGCTGATCGAGTCGTTGGTGACGCGTGAACATCTCGCTGCGAAGGTCCCGAACTTCGCGTATATCTCTCCAGCTGACCTGGAAAAGATTGATTCCGGAGAATGGGATGGCTCACTCCCAAAGCCAGGTATTCGCCACTCTGAGTCACTTTCCCGTGCAATTGGAGATCACAAACCGCTTCGAGACTACGCACCAGAAGATTCGATCCTCTCGTCGTTCGAAGAACTCGCAAGCATCATTGAACACGGAGAGGTGCGTCGCTAATGGGGGACTACACCGACCGCTTTGCAGGGTTGGATGAGGAACTTGCGGAAGTCGAAGACGATGACGAAGAGCAGGAGTCCGATACAGCCAAGTCTGAAACTACGGACACCTCTGGCGAGGTACGGGACGAGGTGACGGTCAAAGATGAAGACATAGAGTCAGACGTTGATTCCAAAAAGGAAGATGAAAGCCTCGAACGTGAATCAGAGGTGAGTAAGCAGTCAGGCATCGATGGACCAGAACAGGAATCCAATCAAGAAGTAAGGCCAAATACATCTAGAGCGCTCGAAGACAGTAATCCCGGTTTCCCCTTCTCTGAGTCGGTACAAGCTCAGATATACCCACGGCGAACCACCCACGACGAGTTTGAGGACTTCATTCAATTCGACGTGAAACAAGCGCTCAGAGAGTACGGTATCCGGAATGACGAGAAGCGTGAGATACACGAAGCAATCCTTCAGTTCGTAATGGAACATCCTGACGCAATTGCCGACAAGGTGGTCGAACTTCGCGAGACATAGGACGAGAATTATTCCACAACCCGTTAACACTCCACGATGAAGCGAAGTTGGTCACTCACGGAGTCCGGACACATACACCGTCGTTCATCTGTTCTTTGAGTCGAGAGTAGAGTGGTGATGGAGTGACGACTATAGTTAGTATATAAAACAAGGATATTTCACTCAGTTTCATAACTCTGGGTGAATTGATTAAACGTCATTAACACGCGTTTAACGGCTAGATAAACTACCTAGGCAACTTAGAATAGACGGTATAATTATCTTCTACCAGTAAATATATATAATAATGCGAAGACAGTGATTTGTGGTAAAAATCATTCAATGGTTCTAGTTCTAGTCTAGTGTTGATTCGGTTTTGGTGGTACAAACACGATGAATCATGTTTTGCCACTTGCTGACCTCGGGTTCACGTGGAAGAACAGATGAAATGTGGTGTGTGTGTGTGTCGGAACCTCTGAAGAACAAACGAACAGATGAACAGGTGGTGTCTGACATAGATTCGAGACTTCCTTGCCGAGCTGATGTCACAGTAGTTCGCTAATCTACATCGATGAAAAAGGAAATTCGGGCGGTGACTCTGTAATAATCGCTTTGGCGAATATTTGGTGTAAGAGCGTGACCTCAACTATGTTTCAGAAGAAGCAGATGAACAGTGGTGTCTGTTACAACATCAGTGTGTAGTTGAACAAGCGAATCAAATGAAATGTGGTGTCTACAAAAGAAACAGATGAACAGGTGGTTCTAGCACTCTCATCGTGAAATTCTGCAATAGATAAATTATTGATGCTTCAACCCGGTGAGATATGCCTGATTTCTCTAAAAGCTAATCGACTTTTGGACTTCGCTAGTATATCTTGGGAGTTGTCTCCGGGCAAAAGTTGGGGAACTAGTCTCGTCGACCGTGGACAATATGGACAACAACTCGGGAAACAAATGAAATACGGTGTGTACAAACGAAACAGATGAACAGGCGGTCCGGGGGGTTTATATCATTTGGCAACACAACCCTCACCAATGGGCCAATTTGAGTTCAAGCGTGGGAACACCCCCTACGTCAACAGAGGGGCACTCACCGACGAGTATACTCCAAATTCTCTCGTCGGTCGCGATGACGAACTCGAAGAGTACCACTCGGCGCTTGAGCCGGTTATTTGGGGAGAGACTCCAAAGAATATCTTCCTCTACGGTAAGACTGGGGTCGGGAAGACTGCCTCAACTAAATACTTCCTCAAGCAACTCGAAGCAGATTCCGAACAGTACGATGACCTTGTCCTGCGGACGGTATTTTTGAACTGCGACGGACTAGAGACGAGCTATCGTCTGTGTATTGCACTCGTCAACCAGATGCGCTCGGCCTCCCAACAAATCTCTGAATCCGGTTACTCGAAGTCTGAAGCATATGCGATGCTCTGGGAAGAACTGGAATCGAGAGCTGGAACTGTCCTCATCGTTCTGGACGAAGTTGATCACATCAAATCCGGTGAAGACAGTATTCTGTACCAGTTGTCTCGTGCCCATGCTAATGGGAACGTCTCCGATACGAAGATCGGAATCATCGGTATCTCAAACGACTTGACGTTCACAGATGACCTCTCACCAAAGGTCAAAAGCTCACTGTGTGAACGCCAACTTCACTTTCCAACATACGACGCGACTGAACTCCAAGATGTCCTCCAACAGCGTGCCGATATCGCGTTCAAAGACGACGGACTCGATGAAGGAGTAATTCCACTCTGTGCTGCATACGGCGCCAAAGAAGCGGGTGACGCTCGTAAGGCTCTTGACTTACTACTAGAGGCAGGCGACGTTGCTCGCGAAAACAAACGCAGCTTAGTCACCGAAGACGACGTCAACCGAGCACAAAGCCGGCTGAAATCGAAGAAGGTCAGGCGTGGGATTCAGGGATTACACGAACATGACCACTACATACTCTATGCTCTCTGTGTGTTGGCTGCAAACGGCAAGATGCCTGCGCGTACACGTGTGATCTACCCACAGTATGAGCGAATCTGTGAAGCTGGCGATATCGACCCCCATACTTCTCGCTGGGTATCTGACCACCTTGACGAGCTCAAAATGCTTGGCTTGCTTTCGGTGACCGAAAAGAACCTTGGCCGGAAAGGTGGAAAATACCGGAAGTGGGACTTGAAGACTGACATCTCCAACATTCTCGAATCGATAGAAGAAACCCTGAAAGTAGTAGGAGTCCTTCGCAGTATCGAACCGTACATCCCTGATTCACTCGAGCTTCGGTCCAACTGACGGTGCGGCATTTTTTGCTGGGGCCAGATTCGCTCCGATGTTCCTGCTGACACTGCCACTCGGTGGCTTCAGTAGGAAACCCATCAGTTGGCGCGGAGCCACCACACCTTGTACCGCCGCAAAATGCGGATACTGAGTCGTCTTTGTCTATCAACAATCTCTTTGCTGAATTAACTCGCCACTCTTTAAATACACGGTCAGACACACCACTCTTGCCAGTAAAAACTAGATCCCCCAACGACCTCAGATTCATCGCACTTCTATAGGAGAACGCGTCGATCGAGACCTTCCAGCGTCCAAAGAGTACTCTGGAACAACTACTCCACCAAGTCTATTACTCTCCGTTACATACTGTTACATATGCCCGTTGATTTCGAAAATTACCAGCCATCGGACCTTCCAGGACCGAATACGAATGGACGTTCCATTCTTCGCTTCCTTGCAGCGACTCCAGAAACAGGC